>JAKPIR010000394.1 GCA_029549705.1 Pseudomonadota bacterium
AAGGCAATATGCGCGTTGAACCCGCTTCTTTAACTAAAATTATGACGGCTTATTTAAGCTTCAAAGCGCTGAAAAATGGCCATCTCAAATTAACACAGACATTGCCTGTCAGTGAAGTGGCGCTCAAGGTTGAAGGCTCTAGGATGTTTATTGAACCTCGCATTCCTGTAACTGTTGATGAATTGCTACATGGCATGATTATTCAATCAGGCAATGACGCCTCTATTGCCCTTGCTGAAGGCATTGCAGGCACCGAAGCGCAATTTGCAGACATGATGAATAAAGAAGCGCAACGTTTAGGTATGAAAAATACACATTATGTGAATGCAACCGGATTACCTGACCCACAGCATTACACTACAGCGACCGATTTGGCCTTGTTGGCTGGTGCGTTAATCCATGATTTTCCTGAAGATTACCAGCGCCTTTATTCAGTCAAAGAGTATACCTATAACAAAATTAAGCAGCAAAACCGCAACCGACTACTGTGGCTAGACCCCAATGTTGATGGCATGAAAACGGGGCATACCGAAAGTGCCGGTTATTGCCTGATTGCCTCAGCCAAGCGTGATGGCGTTCGCCGACTTTCTGTGGTGCTGGGTGCTGCAAATGATGCAGCGCGCGCCTCTGAAAGTCAAAAGTTGTTAAATTACGGCTTTCAATTTTATGACACTAGTACTGTTTATAAACAGGGGCAAACCATCAATCAGCTCAAGATTTGGAAAGGCGTGGAAGACCAGGTCGCCTCAACTTTGGCCCAGGATTACCTGATTACCTTACCTAAGGGCGAGTATAACAATGTGAAGCAAGTTATTTCCAGCACACAGCCTTTAATTGCGCCAATCAAAAAAGGGCAGGTCATTGGCAATGTAAAATTTACCTTAAATGGTAAGGTTATCGATGAACGCCCATTGGTGGCCGCCAAATCTATAGAAGCGGCTGGCATTTTTGGCCGTGCTTGGGACTCAATTAAGCTGCTTCTTCAGTAACAATGATGCATCATGGCTCAATCTGAAAACTTCGCCAATCCAGGTGCAAAAACACCATTAATTGATTTTCCTTGTGACTTTTCAATAAAAGTCATGGGGGAAATGCATGAAAGCTTTGCCCAAGTCATCATTGAAGCCATTCAAACCAAAGAACCTACTTTCAATGCCAGTAAAGTTGAAATGCGCGCCAGTTCTGGCGGCAAATACATTAGCCTGACCTGCTCAGTCTACGTGACCTCACAAACACAATTGGATGATATTTATCGCGTCATCAGCGGTCATCCACTTGTTAAATTCGCTATCTAGCAGATGCTTTTGCCTATCCACATTAGGCGCTTAGGTGTAACGGATTTTGAAAGCACTTGGCACGCCATGCAGCAGTTCACGGCCACGCGCAACACTGAAACACCAGACGAAATATGGCTGACAGAGCATTTTCCTGTTTATACGCTAGGACTAAATCGTAAAGAAGTACGCCTGCCCAACCTGCCGCATATTCCATTGGTGATGACCGACCGTGGTGGAAAAATCACTTACCACGGCCCAGGTCAATTGATTGTGTATGTGCTACTCGATATGCAACGGTATCAACTCAATGTGCGCAAACTTGTTACCCTCCTAGAACAAGCTGCTGTTGAATTGCTTGCAAAGGAAGGTATTGAGGCGGTGGCCAAATCAGATGCGCCAGGCGTGTACGTGGCCGATGCAAAAATCGCATCCCTTGGTTTACGCATTAAAAATAATTGCTGTTATCATGGCCTAAGTTTGAATATCAACATGGATTTAAGCCCTTTTCAGCATATTGACCCGTGTGGATATGTAGGCTTGAGCGTAACGCAAACGCACGATTTAAAAAGTAAACTTAACATCGAAAATGCGGGTGAATTTTTGGCAAAAAAACTAACACAACAACTGCAAACCTTTTTTGATGCTCTGCAAGCCTTATAAATAAAGGCTTGCAGAGCATCAAAAAATTCTCGGGCGTTTTTTAGTGCATTCTTTTTGAATTTAGGCAATCATGGATTGTCGATTTAGCGCACTATTTTTTGCGCGCGTTTTGTATAGAAAGTAATGGATTTAGGCATGACTGAAACAAATACGACAAATCGTAAAATAGCTGGCGTAAAAGAACGCGATGCTGCAAAAACGTCACGAATTCCCATTAAAATTATTCCGCAACCCATCCAGCGCAAGCCCGAGTGGATTCGCATGAAGGTGCCTGACTCCGCACGTTATCAAGAAATCAAAAAAATTCTCCGCGACAACAATCTGCATACAGTGTGCGAAGAGGCAAGTTGCCCGAATATTGGTGAATGCTTTAGTAGCGGCACTGCCACCTTTATGATTTTGGGTGATATCTGCACGCGCCGCTGTCCGTTTTGCGACGTAGCCCACGGTAAGCCCTTGCCACCCGATGTTAATGAGCCTGAAAATCTTGCCCGCACGATTGCGGAAATGCAACTGAGCTATGTCGTGATTACCTCGGTTGATCGGGATGATTTAAAAGATGGCGGCGCGCAGCATTTTGTGGATTGCATTCAGGCGGTACGCAGACTTTCGCCCAATATTAAAATTGAGATTCTCGTGCCAGATTTTCGCGGCCGGCTCGACATTGCCATGGAAATTTTACGCAATGCGCCGCCTGATGTCATGAACCATAACCTTGAAACCGTACCGCGGCTATACAAGCAGGCGCGTCCCGGTTCTGATTACCAAAACTCGTTGTTGTTACTAAAAAAATTTAGTGAAATGTACCCAGAAATCCCCACTAAGTCTGGTTTAATGCTGGGCTTAGGCGAAACGGACGATGAAATTTTAGCGGTGATGCAAGATTTACGCGCACATCATGTCAGCATGCTCACACTCGGCCAATATTTACAACCAAGCGAACATCATCACCCTGTGATGCGCTATGTGGAACCTGCTATTTTTGAAGAATTTAAACAAAAAGCTGAAGCAATGGGCTTTAATAACGCTGCCAGCGGCCCCATGGTAAGAAGTAGCTATCATGCAGACGTACAGGCACATTTAGTCAAATAATCGCATTGCCAGCAAATCATATAGCAGAATAACTCACCTATTATTTAGAAAGAGATTATGGTTCCACACCTGACTACTGCCCTCAATGGCCCACTCCTTGGCCTAGAAAAGAAAATGCTGGCGGCGCAGCCAAAAATTGAACATTGGTTTAGAACACAGTGGCTAGAATATGCCGCGCCATTTTATGCCAGTGTCGATTTACGCAATGCCGGCTTTAAGCTTGCCCCGGTGGATACTAATTTATTTCCTGGTGGTTTTAATAACCTCAACCCTGTGTTTTTACCGCTAAGCGTTCAAGCCGCGACAGTAGCGGTTGAAAAAATCTGTCCAGAGGCGCACCGCCTGCTGATTATTCCTGAAAATCACACCCGCAATACTTATTACCTCCGTAACGTGGTTGAACTTGTCCACATCATGAAGGCAGCGGGATTAGATGTGCGTGTAGGCAGTATTTCTCCGGAAATTACGCAACCCACAACGTTTGAAACACACGATGGCCAACATCTATTGTTAGAGCCGGTTGTGCGCGTGGGCAACCGCATTAAACTGATTAACGCTGAATTGGGTGATTTTGATAGCTGTGCAATCTTGCTCAATAACGATTTATCAGCAGGGATTCCTGAAATACTCAAAAATCTTGAGCAAAACCTGATTCCACCATTACATGCAGGCTGGAGCACGCGGCGAAAATCGCAACACTTTGCAGCCTATAATCGCGTAGTCGCTGATTTCGCCAAACTGCTTGAGATTGATGAATGGTTGCTTAACCCTTATTTTGAAACCTGCGGCGAAATTAACTTTCATGAACGCACTGGTGAAGAATGTCTGGCGCTGAAAGTTGCGCAAATGCTTGAAAAAATAAAAATCAAATATGCAGAATATGGCGTAACGCAAGAACCCTTTGTGATTGTTAAAGCTGACGCCGGCACCTACGGCATGGGTATCATGACTGTAAAATCTCCTGATGACGTGCGTGATTTAAATCGTAAAGCGCGCAACAAGATGTCTGTGATTAAAGAAGGCTTGCAAGTCTCTGAAGTCATAATTCAAGAAGGTGTTTACACGTTCGAAAGCATCAATAATGGGGTAGCCGAGCCTGTTGTTTATATGATGGACCACTTTGTTATTGGTGGTTTCTACCGCGTTCATACTGGGCGGGGCATTGATGAAAACCTCAATGCACCCGGCTCACAATTTGTGCCTCTCGCGTTTGAAGAACCTTGCACCATGCCAGACTGCGCAGACGCCCCAGACGCTGCACCCAACCGCTTTTATGCCTATGGCGTTGTGGCGCGCTTGGCTTTGTTGGCGGCAGCCATTGAAATTCAGGAGCAAGATCCATTCAACCAAGAACAAGCATCAATGGCCATCTCCATCTAAATATTTAAAGTAACAGTGGCCATTTTAGATAAATAAATTGTCTTGATTGGCTTAATAGCCATGATAAAGTTAGAATAGCCCGATGAAACTACTTTTCATTCTCGATCCACTTGAACAATTAATCTCCTACAAGGATACGAGCCTTGCCATCATGCGGGAGGCTGCAAAGCGTGGGTACTTGCTGTATGTCAGTATGCAACACGACCTTTTTTTACGCGGCAGCACGGCTAGGATTAACGCTAGGGTATTTCATTTTACCGCGCAACATTTCACCACTGAAGAGCCTCTTGAATATGCGCCCGCTGACTTTGATGCGGTCATCATGCGCAAAGACCCGCCTTTTGACAATGAATATCTCTACAGTACCTATTTGCTTGAAATCGCAGCGCAGCAAGGTGCGCGTGTATACAACAATCCCGCCGCGATTCGTAATTGGAATGAAAAATTATCGGTTACCCGCTTTGCTGAATATACACCGGCCTTTTTAGTCACTGCAAATCATCTGCTCATACGTGAATTTTTAAAAGAGCATCATGATATTGTTGTAAAACCGCTCGATGGCATGGGTGGCAGCAGTGTTTTCAGGCTCACGCTAACTGACCCCAATATCAGCGTTATCTTAGAAACCATCACACAGTTTGGTGCGCGCACCGTGATGGCGCAACGCTATTTACCTGCGATTACGCAAGGGGACAAGCGCATCATCATGATTAATGGCGAGCCTCTGCCTTATGCACTCGCGCGTATTCCAAAAGCAGGTGAAACACGCGGCAATCTCGCAGCTGGCGGCACTGGGGTAGCGCAGCCGTTAAGCGCGCGTGATTTAGAAATCAGCACCACAATTGGCAAAGTGCTTAAACAAGAAGGTTTACTGCTTGTGGGTTTGGATGTGATTGGCGATTATTTGACTGAAATCAATGTCACCAGCCCGACTGGCATGGTCGAAATCACCCAACAAACCGCCCATTTGGCCAAACCTTGCAAACCTGCCAGCATCATGCTCGATGCCCTAGCGCAGTTGGCCCAAGCATAAATGCGCAAACTGATTTTGTTTGCGGCAGTATTGGCTGTCATTGGTTTTGGCATATTGCAATTTAAGAAAAAAGAACCGCTATATCACAGCCAAAGCTATGTGTTTGGCACACTGGTGGATATCAGTATTTATGGTGAATCTAACGAACGCGCCCGCGTAGTCACAAACCTAATCCTGCAAGATTTTCAGCAGTTACATCACCGCTTTCATGCTTGGGAAACGGATGCGTCAGGTAATACCAGCGAACTAAGGAAATTAAATGAAGCTTTTGCAAAAGGCACTTCCCCTATTGAAGTGCAGGCAGACTTAGCCAATATTATTCGTGATGCAACCGCATTATCGGTTAAATCACACGGGCTATTTAATCCTGCGATTGGTCATTTAATTGGCACCTGGGGATTTCAGCGCGATGAATTTAGTGCGGTTGAAATTAATCAAGCAACGATTAAAAATCTTGTGCATGCCGCACCTCGTATGACGGATATCGTACTCAATGAACGCAATGTTTATAGCAAAAATCCTCATGTGAAGCTTGATTTAGGCGGCTACGCCAAAGGATACGCGCTAGATTTAGCATTACAACGGCTACGCAAAGAAAAAATAAATCACGCGCTGGTGAATATCGGCGGCAATATTATTGCATTAGGTCAACATGGCCAAAAACCATGGCGGGTTGGCATACAGCACCCGCGCGCGCCAACCGCACTTGCCACTGTTGATTTGCCAAGTGGCTGGGCGATTGGTACCTCTGGCGATTACCAGCGTTATTTTATTCAAAATCATCAGCGCTATTGTCATATCATCGACCCGCGAACAGGTTACCCCGTGCAACATACACAATCGGTTACCGTGCTTATACCGCCACAATCAGTGCATCAAACCCAAGCGGGAGTGTTATCTGACGTTGCCACCAAACCTATTTTTATCGCGTCAGCTGAAAATAAATATCAAATGGCGAATGTTTTTGGTATTGAATACTTGATGGTCATTGATGAGAAATCTAACATTTCTGTATCAAAGAAAATGGCAAAAATACTGTATTGGCAGCAACCTGATGTGCAATTTTCTACGTTTGAATAACCCGCTAACCAGATACTTGCGCTTAGGTGATTATCTGCTCATCCTGATGAGCATCATAGGCATCTTATGGCTTTTCAATAACTTATGGTCTAACGAGCAGGCTGCCAAAGTACAAATTCGGCAAGGTGAAACAATCGTCGGAACTTACGGTTTAAACCAAACCCGAGAAATACAAGTCAAAGGGCCGATTGGCACCAATACCATAAGCATTTCAAATGGCCGTGCTAGATTCTCCAAGTCTCCGTGTCGCAACCAATATTGTATCCATCAAGGCTGGCTTAACCGAGCGGGACAAGCAGCCATTTGTTTACCCAACCAAATTAGCCTAGAATTAATCGGTGGTACCAAACCTTATGATTCACTTACTTACTGATTGATTGATTAAATTCAAATTGAACGCTAGACACATTCAAACCACTATAGAAGACCATCAAGTCGCCAAACTTGCGGCCTTTGCCATTGCGCTGCATATGATTGAAGCTGTAATTCCATCCCCTTTACCCGGTGTAAAACCCGGCATTGCCAACATCATTACTTTATTTGTGTTGTATCAGTACGGGTTCGCAACCGCTGCATGGGTAAGCATACTAAGGGTATTTGCCAGCAACTTATTATTGGGGCAGTTTTTATCCCCCACATTTGCCTTAAGCCTTGGTGGTGCATCTCTCAGTTTAGGCATATTATGGTTAGCAATGCGCCTGCCTAAACATTATTTTGGGCCAGTCAGCTTAAGCATTCTGGCAGCTTTTGGGCACATCGCCGGTCAACTAATCATCGTGCGGCTCTGGCTAATACCGCATGCCGGAATTAGCTATTTAATTCCTATATTTGCAACCGCAGCGTTATTTTTTGGTTTAATCAATGGATTGATTACTGCTAGACTCATCACTAGTAAGTAGTCAGTAAAATTAACCTTCAATGATTAATAATAAAATAAAAATTAGCCTCATCGAGAATAAACCACTCTTATTGGCAATATTATTCTCGTTATTCTTGCATCTTATACTACTCAGCAACCTACTTATTCACTTACCAAAAACAGAAGATCACACACAAATATTCAACGTAAGTTTAGTGAAATTACAACCTAAGCCACAAGCTAAACCTCAAGAATCATCCAGTAAAATGCCTACCTCGGCTATTGTAAACCAAGCTCAACCAACACCCATTCCTAAAATTCAATCTCCGACTCCTATCGCTAAGCCTTTACCTAATCAAACAATACCAATTATTACTCCACTAACAACGATAGAACATGCGCCTCTAACAGCGCCAAATGTAAACATCGTTTCCGAACCTCAGCGCCATGAAAGCGATAGAAATGGGCCTTCCTCATCCCCTAATACACAAGCCTACAAATATGTTGAAACTGAGTTTGAAGTCCGTCAAAGTTCAAATCCAGAGGAAATCAACATCAATACCATTACCTTTACCACCCAAGAAGAAAGTGGGACATACAGACTCACAAACCTACTCCTTAGCGGGACTAATGCAAATCCACATACTAACAATAGCAAAATAGTGCTAGAAAATAGCGAAGGGATTGTTACGAATCAAGGCTTAAAACCTAACTATTATTCACAACAATCTGTCGATGGACAAAACGTACAAGCTGCAACTTTTGCCTGGG
>JAKPIR010000401.1 GCA_029549705.1 Pseudomonadota bacterium
TGTAGCCTTTAATGAGTTTTCGGTACATTTCATTATGGGCCACTGCATGCGGGCGTGGCCCCACGATACTCATCGTGCCTTGAATGACATTAAAAAACTGTGGTAATTCATCTAACGAGGTTTTGCGTAAAAATGCGCCAAAGGGCGTGATGCGGGCATCTTCTTTGGTGGCTTGCACCACGTCAACGCCATCTTCGCAGGTGGTCATCGAGCGAAATTTGTATACGTTAATCTGCTTACCATCTAAACCATAGCGGCGTTGTTTGAAAATAACGGGGCCAGGCGAACTCCACTTAACCCCCAAGGCAATGGCCAATAATAAGGGTGAAATTAACACCAGTATGATGACCGATAAGCTAATGTCGGTGAGACGTTTAAAGACACTGTCCATACCCGCAATCGGTGTTTCGCAGACTGACATCACCGGAATGCCATCTACCTGCCCCATGCGGCCTTGTATTAAGTCGGTCAGAAAAATATCAGGCAAGATATAAATTGACGCGGTTGTGTCCTTGAGTTCATCCAGCAGTTTGATAATGCGGGGTTGGCTCACCATCGGTAAAGAAAGATAGATAATATGAACGCTATGTTGTTTCACGTAGACAGCTATGTCTTCTAACTTACCTAGTAGCGGATAACCAGCGAGTTTTGGCAAGCGATCTGGACTGCGATCGTCAAAAAAGCCAACGCAAGACGTCGTGCTGTAAATGTTATTGGCAAGATTTTCAGCCAATGCGAGCCCAGAATCGTTGACGCCTGCCACTATTGCTTTTTGCTCAGCTCCTTGAAGTTTGAGCAGTAAAGGTGCGCTGAAGCGCAATAAAAATACTGCGGCAAGTTGCAAGATAGGGGTAAGCCAGAACCAGAGTTCTATCGCCTTAAGCGGGAAAGCTGAAATTAGCCCGGTGAGCACGCCGAATATCAGCACAATGACAACGATAAACAGCCATGACAGAATAATGTTTCTAAATACCTGCCAAGTGGGCATGTGGAGCTTAGAACTACAAGGAAACGTGATGTAAAACAGAATTAGTGACAGAATCAGGTAGGCTGAAGTCAGTTTACCCTCAATCAGACCAGCTACTGCCCACGTTGCCAAGGCGATGACAAGGGGTTCTAACAGCGACTCGGTGTTATAAAGGATGTTATCCCGAGCAAAAGCAATTCCTGATACCTTGCGAATCGGTGGAGTATAGTTGTGTTTGTTCATTAACCTTAAAAATGCCTATTGTTGCTGATTGCAGTCACTGCAAATAAGATGTTCGCTTGTTGTAATTTTAACAGCTTAAAATAATTTTGTGCTTTGTAATATCAAATTTAGAGTAATATATTGATTGATTAGATTAAATAACTGTCATATCATATTGAAAATGTTAAACATAAAAGAAAATATATATACCGACTTGGACTTTCTCGGCAGTGCTGAAAAGTATGTAGAGAATATCGTCGGTGTTATCGAGCATATTAAATTGTTCGAAGACTTTGCCTTGGATGAAGTGAAATCTCTTTG
>JAKPIR010000402.1 GCA_029549705.1 Pseudomonadota bacterium
GTCGGGGCAATTCAGAAAACCGTAAAATTAGTAGAGCAAAAAAATCCCAATCAATTTATCTACTTACAGGATTACTTAAGTCACCCAATGGGGCAACATGGCATGCAAGTGGGGATGGTGCATATAGATTAGGAAAAGGAAAGCGAGTTTCAGCGGAAAGTTTAGACTATGCTGTAATGCAAAGTGTCATAAAAGATATTACAAGTAATGAATTCGCCTCAGCCGTCCTTGAACACTACAAACTAAAATCAAAGCCTGTTAAAAATGACATTACATTATCCAAGCTTACTGCCAAGATTAAAGAATTAGATAAAAAAGCTCATAGCCTAGTCGAAATCCTAACAGAAACAACAGCTAAAGCCACTATATTGCGTAGTATCGAAAAAATTGAAATTGAACGTGATGAACTAGAGCAAAGAAAGCTTGATTATGCTGAAATTGAAGACATCAAAAAAGTAATGAAAGATCTTACTTTATCAGATGTCAAAATCATGCTCGGTAATTTAGTCAATAATCTTGATAGCTCAAACAGTAGTCTCTTGAAAGATGCGTTAGGAACTATTATTGATGTTGTGATATTTGATGAAACCAAAATGCAAGCCACAGTAACATATAAAATTAGCAATGTTACCGGGGATAAGCTGGCGTCCCCACGGGGATTCGAACCCCGGTCGCCTCCGTGAAAGGGAGGTGTCCTAGGCCTCTAGACGATGGGGACCTTGGAATTTAAACCGATATAACTAAACGTATTTTACTACATTTCACGCGATATTCTGCAATGAATTATTACCAAATTTGGTGGAGGTAAGCGGGATCGAACCGCTGACCTCTTGCATGCCATGCAAGCGCTCTCCCAGCTGAGCTATACCCCCAGTTACCTACATTCTCGCCTCTTACTTAATCAGTAATCAGCGAGGCGCCATATTAAAGATGAGCAGCTTGCTTGTCAATGATTTTTGCTAGATTTATATAAATTCATCATACATGCAATTAAGATTAGCCACGGATATTCGACTGGCTGTCAAATTGGGTTAAATCAACACGCGGCAGAGGCTGCCAACCCGGTTTGCGATGTTCGGCAACCACATTGGTGAAAACCCCACCTCGAACATAAAATTTTGCCGTCACACGCATAAATTTTGGCAGTGTTGCGGCTACTAAATCATCCAATATCTGGTTGGTGACTGCTTCATGAAAACAGCCCTCATCTCTAAATGACCACATATAAAGCTTTAAACTTTTAAGTTCAACACATAACGTGTCTGGTATGTAATCCAAATAAATGACAGCAAAATCAGGTTGTCCTGTTTTAGGGCACAAACATGTAAATTCTGGTATTTCCATGTGAATGTGAAAATCACGCGATTGTTTTGGATTTTCAAAAGTTTCCAATGACTTAGTAGGTTGTGCGGTAGGCTTGGCACCTAAAGAAGTGCTCGTGGTAGTGATTGACATAAGGCATCTTAGTGAAAAAAACGTTATTATAACGCTCTAACGAAAACCTAAAATTAAAAATTCAATTTGCGCTTAACACACTTAAAACTCGCTGGCTTTAAATCGTTTGTTGACCCAACCACATTGCACATACATGGGCAACGTGTTGGCGTGGTTGGTCCTAACGGTTGTGGTAAATCTAATGTCATGGAGTCTGTGCGCTGGGTATTAGGTGAGTCTTCTGCTAAAGAAATGCGCGGGGACAGCATGGATGCCGTGATTTTTAACGGCTCTGGTAATCGCAAACCTATTTCACGCGCAAGTGTTGAGTTGATCTTCGACAATAGCTTAGGCGGCGCGTCGGGCGAATGGTCGCAATATTCCGAAATATCCGTTAAACGCGTGATTGAGCGTGATAAAGGCTCAACTTACTATATCAATAATACTGTTGTGCGGCGCCGAGATGTCGCTGATTTATTTTTAGGCACCGGCTTAGGTGGCCGCGCCTATGCAATTATCGGCCAAAACACGATTAATCGTATTGTTGAGGCTAAGCCGGAAGAATTGCGGATTTTCCTCGAAGAAGCAGCTGGTATTAGTAAATATAAAGAGCGCAGACGGGAGACAGAGTTACGTTTGCGTGACACGCGCGAAAACTTAACGCGTGTTGAAGATATTCTTCGTGAGCTTGATAAACAAATTGCTCGCCTGCAGTCGCAAGCCGTGGTTGCTGAACAGTATCATCAATTACAGGCCGCTTTAAACGTGAGCAAAGGACAAGTTTGGTTATTAAAAAAACGCGATGCCAGTGCGCAATGGGAAAAAGCGCAGCGCAACGTAGAAAAATTTGTCAATGAACTTGAAGCACAAGTGGCTGCTTTGCGCAGTAATGAATCCGCATTGGAAGTTGCTCGGCAAGCTAATGTTTCCGCCAATGAATCAGTGAATCAGGCGCAGGCCAGTTATTACGAAATAAATGCTGAAGTTTCAAATCTAGAAAATCAGGTTAAAAATACCGCAGATGCGCGTGAACGCATTCAGCAACAGCTTCAGCAGCTGACAACGGCATTAGAAAAAAATGTGGTGCAACTAGCGCATTTTAACCAACTGTTTTTGAATGCAGAACAATCGCTTGAAACTGCCAATTCTGAAGGACTGGCTGCTGAACAAGCGGTTTTCCAAGTAAAAAATGGCTTGCCAGCACTGTCAGCGCAATTTCAGCAAGCCTTAATCACTTTTAATACAAGTCAAACGACGCAGTTAAATGCTGAACAGCGTTTGCGATTAGAACAAACGAATCTTGACCATATCGCACGTGCTATCAGCGAAACACAGAGTCAATTGTCACGATTAACACAAAGTTTAAATAGCATTCAAATCACTTCAGAAGAAGTGATCGATGAAAAGCAATCTGCATTAAATTTAGCGGAAAGAGAAATTGCAAAATTAGAAGTGCAAGTTGCCTCGATGCTTGAAAAAGAGCAAGCAATGAGCGCGCAGATTAAGGCCCAGCGTGATTTGTACGCTGAAAAACAGCGAGATTTAAGCCATCTTGAAGCCGAAATTGCCTCGCTCAATAAAATTCAACAAAGTTTGCAAAACAGTCAAAGTGAATCAACGTTGAAGAACTGGCTAAATAGCGTTGGTTTGCCCCATGAAGTTCGCTTTTGGCAATCTGTGCGTGTTAAAGAAGGGTGGGAAACCGCCTTCGAAGCCGTCCTGGGTGCAAAACTTAATGCGATTCCCCATGCTTCGCTGAATATTCAAACCAGGCCACCTGGCGCACTCACAATTGCTCTTGATAGTAATGCAGAGAATGATCTCGCTAAACGTGAAAATTCACTCTACGCTTTGGTGGAAAAAATTGAGCCCAAGCAACGCGGTGCGCTACAGGATTGGCTTGCGGGCGTGTATATCTTGGATGATGAAGAGAATATTGAGGTTGCCCGTAACGGGTTATCCAACGGTGAATGTTTAGTGTCTAAACAAGGTGATATTTACACCAAATATAGTGTGACATACTTTGGCTCACAGTCATTGTTGCACGGCGTGCTAGAGAGACAGGCGCACTTGGAATCTTTAGAAAAACAAAAGCCACTTGCGCGACAACTTGTTGCTGAAGCACTTGAACAAGTCACACAAACAGAACATGCATTACATCAGTTACGTGATGCACAGCGCGAAAGCAACGCGCTGCTTAAAAGCGCTTTGCAAAATCAGCATCAACTCAATTTAACACTGCAACAATTAAAACAAACACAATCCAATACTATTTTGCGGCAGAAAAGCTTGCAAAGTGATTGCATGGTATTAGAAGAAAAATTACAAAAATTAAATGATGAACGTTCTGCAAAAGAAGCAATCGTGAGTGAAATTACGCAAAGTATGGATAAAATTCGGCAGGATAAAATCACTGCAGAAGCCAATAAGGTACAGGCTGAAATGGCATTTAATCAAGCACGCACACAATTGCAGTCGCTGGAGCACGCTTATCAAGAAAAATGTTTTAACATCAAAATTAAACAAAATGAGATTAACGAGTTAAATTCTAAGATTAAGCACGCGACTGAAGAAAGTGCGAGTTTGAAATTGCGTAAGGACGAAGCTGAGGTAACCCTCAATGTCACGCAGATGGACACGTTAAAACTGAATTTGGAAGTAGCGCTCAACCGTAAGCAACAGGCAGAGCAATTGCTAGCAGAAGCGCGTAATCAATTAAGCGTATGTGAGCAGGACTTGCTGCAACAAGAGCGGCTACGTATGCAAAATGAGCAATTGTTGCATCCACTACGTGATAAATTAGAGGCTGGCCGATTAGACGAGCAACAAACACGTTTGCATTTTGAGTTGTGCCAAGCTGAATTATCTGCATCACAGTTGAGTGAAACTCAGCTCGCAGAGCACTTGGAAACTTTAGCGAGTAAAACCGCTGACGGCAAATTAAAAGTTATTGATTTGGAAAGACGACGCGACCAATTAGATCGACAAATTACCGAACTAGGTGCGGTTAACTTAGCGGCTATTCAAGAGTTGGACGCTGAACAGACTCGAAAGCTTTATTTGGATAGCCAATGCAAAGACTTAACGGACGCCAGCGAAACGCTGGAAGATGCGATTCGCAAAATTGATAAGGAGACAAGAGGGCGCCTGCAGGCCACGTTTGATGAAGCTAATCGCCATTTTAGCGAACTTTTCATGACCCTATTTGGTGGTGGCCAAGCTCGTCTGGAGTTGCTAGGAGACGAGATTTTAGACACTGGTATGCAGGTTTTTGCGCAACCGCCGGGTAAGAAAAACAGTACCATCCATTTACTTTCTGGTGGCGAAAAGGCGCTAACAGCACTAGCTTTGGTGTTTGCCTTGTTTAGGTTAAATCCAGCACCATTTTGTTTAATGGATGAAGTGGATGCCCCACTAGATGACAGCAACACCGAACGTTTTTGTACGATGGTGAAAAAAATGTCAGAGAAAACACAGTTTTTATATGTAAGTCATAATAAAATAACCATGGAAATGGCGCAGCAATTGATTGGTGTTACTATGCAAGAATCAGGTGTTTCACGGATTGTAGATGTGGATATGGAGCAAGCTGTGAAAATTGCAGAAGTAGCCAATGCTTAAATTGAATATTTTTACTGTTAAGTCATAAAAAAACAACTATTTGAAAGTCAGCTTAAATGAGTAATTTGTATATTTTGTTAATCGTCATTGGCGTACTGATTATTGTTGCAGTGCTGGCGTATAACTGGTGGCAAGAACGAAAGTTCAATCAGCAAGTAGATAATGGCTTCAGTGCGCTACAAAAAGATGCCCTGCTTGATGACCCGGAAATTGATTCAAATAATGCCAAAAGTGGTTTTGAAGATACCATCATTGATGATTTTGCGATTAAACACCAAAAAAATGTTGCAGACACCAGTGTTTCAGAACCGCATCTAACCACACAACCCACACCGCAATACCAAGCTCAACCTGTTCCTAACGTCGTGAGCCAACCCGAAGATGCAATCGCGAACCCAATGTTGCCAGATGACGTGTCGATTAACGAAGCTTTCTCTGAATTAACCAATGCGTTAAAGGGCACGCAAACACGCAAAGTTGAGCCTACTTTTAATGCCGCAAATTTGGCTTCAACTGCAGGCAATGTGAATGCGCCAGAAAAACCGGTTGTGCGCAGTGATATTAAAGCGATTTTTGATGACGCTTTTGGAAAAACCAGCAAGCCGCTATCTGCCAATGTTGGCAATACTGCCACTGAGCAAAAAAGCCGACCCACTGCCAACATTGCGAACGAAATTGAAAAACCGCCCTTGGGCTTACCCGCCATGCTGCAAGCACAGATGGACTTAACTGCCGTATTGCATTTAGCCAAAGAAATCCCCGCAAGTTTACTCATTAAAACGGTAGCAGGGCTGTTTAATGACTATGACAAACCCATTTTTGTGCACACCATTGCAACGCGTGTGAATGCAAATCCTAGCTGGCTTTTACTGAGTGAGACGCCCGAAAAGCAGTTAATCGCTAAAATTGCCTGCAGTTTACAGTTGGCCGACCGTGCTGGTGCAGTTTCTCGTAACGTACTTAACCGCTTTCAGCAGGCAGTAGAAACACTGGGCAAAGGTTTGAATGCACATGTGGAGTGGCAAAGTAGCGGAGATGCGCTCACCACGGCGACAGCATTGGATACGTTTTGTATTGAGGTCGATAAAACCATTGGTTTTCATCTGGTGCACGGCGAAAGCGGGGCGTTTACTGGCACCAAACTGAAAGGGTTGGCTGAGGCGCAAGGCTTTAAACTTGCGGCCGACGGCAGCTTCAAATTTTACAATGATGCAGGTAAAGTTGCTTTCATCATGTTTAATCGAGATAACTTTCCTTTCAGTCAAGACATGCTGCGTAACTCAGTAATTAAAGGTATTACTTTCCAGTTGGATATTCCGCACGTACTTCATTGTGCTGAAGCGTTTAACCAAATGGTAGAGATTGCCAGGCAAATGGAAAGTAGTTTGCATGCTACCCTTGTGGATGACAACAATCGGGTGTTAGGGGATATTCAGGTAGAAAAAATTCGCCAGCAGCTTAAAGTCATTCATGCCACCATGCTGGTGCGCGGCATTATTCCTGGTTCTGATAATGCAATCAGATTGTTTTCATAGCACATTCAGTCGCTTCATAAATTAAAAGATGTGTATGCTAGAGGTGCCAGCACAGCGAATAGACGAACTACGCCAAAAAATTGCCCAGTACGATTATGAGTACTATGTACAGGATGCGCCCACCGTCCCTGATAGCGAATACGATAAGATTTATCGTGAACTGCTACATTTAGAGCAGCAATACCCGCAACTTATCACGCCAGATTCTCCCACACAACGCGTAAGCGGCACGGCTGTGAATGCATTTAATAGCATTACGCATCGGCAAGCCATGCTGTCACTCAACAATGCTTTTGAAACGCATGAAGTAGAAGCTTTTGATAAACGCATTCGAGACACGTTAGGGCAACCGCTAGTGGAATATGCGGTAGAGCCTAAATTTGATGGTTTAGCGGTTACCCTGACTTACGAACATGGCGTGTTTACGCAAGGTGCGACACGGGGCGATGGCTATACGGGTGAAGATGTCTCGCATAATTTACGCACAATGCATACCATCCCCATGCGACTTGATGTCACGCATCCGCCACAATTGTTAGAAGTGCGTGGCGAAGTGCTAATGTTTAAGCATGATTTTGAGAAATTAAACTTGGCGCAACTCCGCAAAGGAGAAAAGCTATTTGCAAACCCACGCAATGCGGCGGCGGGTAGCTTGCGCCAACTGGATGCAAAAATTTCAGCAACGAGACCTCTGCGTTTTTTTGCTTATGGCTTAGGTGCGGCTGAGGGCATCCCAAGCATCACAAATCATGGTATGGCGATGGATTATTTATCGCGATTACGTTTTCCTGTTTGCGCTGAACGCGGCGTGGTGCAAGGGTTGGCGGGCCTGCTGGCCTATTACAAAAGCATGGGGCGCGCGCGCGATGCACTGCCGTTTGATATTGATGGCGTGGTGTATAAGGTCAATCAGTTTAACCAGCAAAATGAATTAGGCTTTGTATCACGCGCTCCGCGCTGGGCAATTGCCCATAAATTTCCTGCGCAAGAAGCGCTTACCGTGGTGGAAGATATCACCGTGCAAGTAGGGCGCACCGGTGCAATTACGCCGGTGGCAAGGTTGTCGCCGGTGTTTGTGGGCGGC
>JAKPIR010000406.1 GCA_029549705.1 Pseudomonadota bacterium
TAAACAAGATGTTTTGGAGTATTTAGATGCCTGGCAGCCTAACCTTGGCAGCGAGGGCGAGGCAAATATAGACGCGTTATTGAGCGAGAGTTTTTTTGGGCGCTATCGCGTCAATGTATTGGTTGAACATGGTATGGCTGAAGATAAGTCAGCCATCGGCGCGCCGGCAATTTACGATAACGACCCGAGCTTACAATCTCTATTTGGCGGTATTGAAAGTGCAGGCGAGGCAAGCAGTGCGCCAGATTTTATGCGTTTTCGCGCTGGCAATCTTTTGCGTGCAGATGGCGGCACTTTGTTGCTGCACTTGCGTGACATTTTAGCGGATGAGCAAAATGGGGCGCAATTACTTGAAAAGCTGCATCGTTTTTTACGAAACGGCACGCTGCTCATTGAAGATTTAAGCAGTAGCAATAGTCAAGGCAGTGGTTTTGTTAGTACGCAGGCAGCCATTCCGGTTTCAGTCAAGCTGGTGCTGATTGCAACACGAGAAGACTATTACGCGTTAGTTGATGAAAAGTCTGATTTTTTTAACTACTTTCCCATCAAAATCGAGTTTGCCGAAAATGTAAAAGCCAATGCAGAAAACTATGCAGTATATGCAGCATTTATCGCACAAAAATGTCAGCAGTTTAACTGCAAACATTTCACCGCTGAAGCCGTTGCAGCACTGTTGCAAGCGATGCACAGACTCATTGAAGACCAAACGCGCTTAAGTACCAAATTTGCCGATTTAGAAAAGCTGATTTTAGAAAGTGCGGCCGTGGCCGGTTTGCGTGGCGCTAAACTTGTGGCACTGGAAGATGTAAAAGCGGCGATTAGTCGTAAATATGCGCGGCATAGTTATATTGAAGCGCGCATTCGCGATTCAATTATCGATAATGAGTTGATGATTAACGTGCAGGGCGAAGAGATTGGCCAGATAAACGGCCTCACACATGTAGACCTTGCTGATGCCAGCTTTGGCTCGCCGGTGCGAATCTCTGCAAACTGCTACGCTGGCCGCCAAGACGTGCTTACGATAGACCGCGAAGTGGCCATGAGCGGCCCCACACATGATAAAGGTGTGATGATCTTGCAAAGCTGGCTACACGCTAATTTTGCAGATGCAAACCCATTAAACTTAACGGCTTCATTGGTGTTTGAGCAAGAGTACAGCGGCGTGGATGGCGATTCTGCATCGTGCGCAGAGCTATTTGCAATATTGTCGTCATTAACGCAAGTGCCAATTAAACAAGGCATTGCAGTCACGGGTGCAATGAATCAGCACGGTGAAGTGCTGCCCGTCGGTGGTTTAAATGAAAAAATTGAAGGTTATTTTAGAGTTTGCCAAGAAATTGGTTTAAATGGTCAGCAAGGAGTGCTGATTCCAAAGCGTAATACCCGACATTTAATACTGAGTGATGAAGTGATTGATGCTGTGGCAAATGGCAAGTTTCATATCGCCGTCATGAACGATATTGCAGAGGGCATATCGCACCTGACAGGCCAAACGCTAGCGCAAATCAATCAACGGGCAATTATAAAATTAGCTTCTTTTAAGCTAACGTTAGAAGCTAATTCTCCGAAAATACGGCTAAATAGCATTTGATTTACATACCTTGTGGTTTTTTTAAGAGTTGGCATGAAAACGCAGGACGATAAACAAGATACCAAATGCAGATTAGATAAATGGCTTTGGGCTGCGCGCTTCTTCAAAACGCGAAGCTTAGCCACGGCAGCGATTGAAACAGGCAAAGTGCACGTAGATGGTGGCCGTGTTAAACCCGCGAAAGAAGTGCACATCGGCCATCTTGTGCATATTCGGAATAAAGATTTTGAGGTGGAAGTCACAGTCAATGCGCTCTCAAATATACGCAGAGGTGCAGCAGAAGCACAGCTTTTATATTGCGAAACGACAGCAAGTGTTGCAAAAAGAGAGCATTTAAGAGTAACGGGTGAAAATGGACATGCCCTGAGAGATAGGGGTGCAGGCCGGCCAACTAAGCGGCAATTGAGAGATATCAAAAAATTTACCGGCGGAGCTTATTGAGTTTTTAAATATTTCTTTGAACTTATTTACCTTTAATATAAACTGGTAATTCATTCGTTCAGTGGTTGAACGCCTAGATATGCTTACAGACGAATATCGTTATAAAATTCTTAAATTGCTAGAAAGTAATCCAGAAATTAGCCAGCGCGAGTTGGCTAGAATTTTGGGGATTAGCCTTGGAAGAGCAAACTACTGTTTAAATGCTTTAGTAGAAGTAGGCCTGCTAAAGGTAAGTAATTTTCGAACGAGTAAAAATAAGTTGGCTTACATGTATGTACTTACGCCATCTGGTATAGAAGAAAAAGCGAAAATAACATTGAGGTTTTTAGCGTATAAGCTACAAGAATATGAGATGCTTAAAAAAGAAATATCCACGTTAAAGAGTGAGGTGGTACATGGAAATTTGTAATAAGTAAGAAATCATATTTTTAATGTTTGAATTAATCTTTGCGAGATGAATAATGAATTTGACTAATAAAAAAATTGCCATCATTGGTTTGGGCTACGTTGGGCTGCCGTTGGCTGTAGAGTTTGGTAAAACACGACCAGTAATAGGCTTTGACATTAATGTAAAACGTATTACAGAGTTGAAGAGCGGTCAAGATCATACTTTAGAGGTGACCTCAGAAGATTTATCGCACGCTAATCATTTAGAATATACAGCAGATGCAGATTTGCTTAAGTCAGCGAGCATTTTTATCGTTACCGTCCCCACGCCAATTGATCAAGCCAATCGCCCTGATTTAACCCCGCTTGTGAAGGCCAGTGAAACCGTTGGTAGAGCACTCAAAAAAGGTGATATCGTAATTTATGAATCTACTGTATATCCCGGATGTACTGAAGAGATTTGTGTGCCTACGCTAGAAAAAAACTCAGGTTTAAAATTTAACGTTGATTTTTACTGCGGCTACAGTCCAGAGCGAATTAATCCTGGCGACAAAGTTAATACACTAACCAAAATTAAAAAAATCACGAGTGGATCTACTCCCGAGTCTGCAATTGAGGTTGATGCGTTATACGCTTCAATTATTACTGCAGGTACTCACAAAGCCTCAAGTATTAAGGTGGCTGAAGCTGCTAAGATTATTGAAAACACCCAGCGTGATTTAAATATTGCATTAGTCAATGAACTGTCTGTTTTATTTGAACGTTTGAAAATTGACACCATTGAGGTGTTAGAGGCAGCTGGTACAAAATGGAACTTCCTTCCGTTTAGGCCCGGTATGGTGGGTTGTCATTGTATTGGTGTTGACCCCTACTATTTGACACATAAAGCTGAAGAAGTTGGTTATCATCCGCAAATCATAGCGGCCGGTCGACGTATGAATGACAACATGGCTAGATACGCTGCAAGAAACGTCATTAAGCTGATGTTGAAAAACGGTATTGATGTTTCTAAAAGCAAGGT
>JAKPIR010000408.1 GCA_029549705.1 Pseudomonadota bacterium
ATGCCCTGCAAGCCTTATAAATAAAGGCTTGCAGGGCATAAAATTTTTCTCGGGGTGTTTAAAACGTAAATTCACTAGATTAACGCCAATAAAAAAGCCTGCATTCCGCAGGCTTTTTTATCACTCAAATAAAATTATTTAAGTTTTGTTTCTTTGTACATAACATGCTTACGGACCACTGGATCAAATTTCTTGATTTCCATTTTGCCTGGCATTGTACGTTTGTTTTTAGTGGTTGTGTAAAAGTGGCCAGTACCGGCACTAGACTCTAATTTGATTTTTTCGCGCATGCTATATGCTCCTAGTTTTTCTTACTTAGATTTTCTGACCAGCAGCACGCATTTCAGCAAGCACGGCATCAATGCCATTTTTGTCGATAGTGCGTAGGGCATTGTTAGTAATGCGCATGCTTACCCAGCGATTTTCGCTTTCAACCCAAAATTTGCGGTTTTGCAAATTAGGTAAAAAACGACGTTTTGTTTTGTTTTGTGCGTGAGAAACATTGTTACCCACCATCGGCTTTTTGCCAGTTACTTGACATACACGTGCCATAATTCATCCTTAACGCTTGCTTAAATGCTGTGCTTTTTTAGAAAGACCGCAATTATAGTACGAAAGCGATTATTTTCTCAAGGAAAATATGTGAAAAATTGATTTAATTACCTCAATTTAAAAACATTTTGCTGTTTTAGTGCTTGCCCGTGCTGCCAAAGCCGCCTTCACCGCGCTTGGATGATTCAAAATCATCCACCACATGGAACTCAGCTTGCATCACTGGCACAATGACAAGCTGCGCAATGCGCTCCATCGGATTGAGTTCAAATGCAGTATTACCGCGATTCCAGCAAGACACCATCAGCTGGCCTTGATAGTCGGAATCAATCAGCCCAACCAAGTTGCCAAGCACAATACCGTGCTTGTGACCAAGACCCGAGCGCGGCAATATCAAAGCTGCATAATAAGTGTTGTCAATATGGATTGCCATGCCCGTAGGAATTAGCGTGGTCTCGCCCGGATGCAATGTAATTGCACTATCAATACAGGCGCGTAAATCAAGCCCTGCGGAGCCAGGTGTTGCATAAGTTGGAAACTGGTTACGAATACGGTCGTCTAAAATTTTTAAATCGATGAGCACTGACATAAAGCGTACACTTTTTGAGAAATGATTGAATGCGCTATTAAACACTAATTATTCAAGAAAATCACTATGGTTTAAAGGGGTTCAACTGGGTATCATAGCGCCCAACGATATAATCAGGGTTAACGGGAGTTTTACAAATGAATTTTAATATTACAAAAATCACTAGAGGGCTTGTGTTTGCCGGCCTAATGAGTGCATCTTGTTCGTTAATGGCCGAGGCAGTTGACGGAGCAGAAGAAGCAAGCGTCATGATTGCGCCAAAAGTGGTCGTCACTGGCACGCGTGTTGAGCAAAATAGCTTTGATTTGCCAATGTCGATTGATGCAACGGATGCAGCGCAAATTCAAGAAGGTCAGTTGAAAGTTAATTTATCAGAGTCATCTAGCCGCATACCAGGTGTGGTGGTGAATAACCGTAATAATCCAGCACAAGATTTAGCCATTCAAATCCGCGGCTTTGGGGCACGTTCAGCGTTTGGTGTGCGTGGCGTGCGATTGTATGCCGATGGTATTCCAATGACGATGCCCGATGGACAAGGTCAAACAGGCACGTTTAACCTAGATACGGCAGGCCGGGTAGAATACTTACGTGGCCCATTCTCGGCGCTATATGGCAACTCATCGGGTGGTGTGGTGCAAATTTTCACTAAAAATGGTGCAAAAGAGCCTGAAATCAATGCAGGCATGACCTTTGGCAGTGATAATACACAACGTTACAGCTTGGGTTTAAGCGGTAGCGGCGAGGGTTTTGACGTGGTCGTAAATGCAAATACTTATCGTAGCGATGGTTACCGTGACCTATCTGACACACGTCGTGAAACCTTACACGGTAAATTCAATTTTAAATTGGGTGATGATACCAAGTTGACACTTGTAGCAACGGCGCTTGATCAGCCAGATAACGAAGATCCGCAAGGGCTAACAAAAGCCCAAATGGAAGCAGATCGCAAACAAGCGAATCCAGGTGCGGTTAAGTTTGATACGCGTGTTTCGCGTAGCCATGAGCAGGTAGGTGCAACTTTAGAGCATAAATTTACGCAAGACGACACAGTGCGCTTGATGGCCTATTATGGGCAGCGGGAGAATGAGCAATATCAATCAGTCGCAGTAGGCGCACAACGAAATGACTTTCAAGGTGGTGGCGTAGCGACAATTGACCGCACTTTTGGCGGTGCAGACATTCGTTGGACGCATAACGGAAAAATTGGTGAAAATGACTACAGCGTAACAGCTGGTATGAACTATGACCGCATGAAAGATGACCGCAAAGGCTATGAGAATTTTATCTCAAATAGAGCATTTGGTTTGTTGCCAGCAGGAGTTGATTGCGGAAATGTAGCTAATGCAGTGGTTTGTGGTGTTAAAGGTCATTTGCGTCGCGATGAAGTTAATACAGCCAAAAACTTTGATCAATATGTGCAAGGTTCGGTGGATTTAAGCCAAAGATTTACCTTAAGCGGTGGTTTGCGCCACAGCAAAGTACGCTTTAACAATGACGATAAATATATTGCTAATGCGCCCGCTTACCCAAATAGCAACCCTGACGATAGCGGCTCAGTTACTTTCAGTGAAACAACGCCAGTTATAGGTGCAATATTCAAGTTAACAGATGCGATTAATATTTATGCCAATGCTGGCGAGAGTTTTGAAACCCCCACTTTTGTAGAGATGGCTTATAAAGCAGCAGGCGCTGGACTTAACTTAGACTTAAAACCTGCTAAAAGTCGTCAGTATGAGGCGGGCATTAAAGCGTTAATTGGGAGCAACACTTTAGTAAATGCCTCAGTTTTTAAAATTGATACGGATGATGAAATTGTGGTTCAGCAACAAGCAGCTGGCCGTACGGTTTATCAAAACGCGAAAAGTAGTGAGCGTAAAGGCTTTGAATTATCTGTGGATAGCAAGTTTGATAACGGCTTAGGCGCTTACTTGGCTTATAGCTATTTAGATGCTGAATTCTCATCCGATTTTACAGCCTGCCGACCATTTAGTGGCAATCAAACAGCCTGCAACATAAATGCGATAGCTACATTACCTACCGCACCTGGGCCTGGTAACTCAGGTGGTGAATTAATTAAATCTGGTAGCAATATTCCTGGCACCTATAAACAAACCTTGTATGGTGAAGTTTCTTGGAAATATGCACCTATAGGCTTTTCAACTGCATTAGAAGCTCGCATGAATAGCAAAACAGATGTTGCATTCAAGTCAGAATATGGTCATGCATCGGGCTATACCGTAGCGGCATGGCGTGGTGGTTTTACGCAAGATTTAACTCAATGGAAATTTAGTGAGTTTGTGCGCATTGATAACTTGTTTGATAAAGACTACGTTGGCTCAGTGCGTGTGGCCGATTTAAATAGCAGTTATTACGAGCCTGCCCCCGGCCGTACTTGGTTGTTAGGTTTGAATGCTATGTATAAGTTTTAGGCAATAGACGGCAATAAAAAAGCCCCGAGTTTCCGGGGCTTTTTTATGGTTAAAATTTATGGTTAAAATAGCAGTTTTAATACCCAACCTTTTTATATCCTCTAGAAGCCTTGTGTTTATTGGCTTGCAGAGGTGAAATTTTTTCTCGGGAGTATTTTAAAAGTAATGCTAGATTATTTTTAAGTCTGAGAAAGTAGTTTTGCAGTATGTTGCATAATCTCTCTCGCAACTTGAATTTTAGGGGCGCTATCTAAAGTATGCACCCCATTTTTATCAAGTAATGTGACTTGGTTGTCATCACTTCCCATCGCATTGGTTGCTAAATTGGCAACTATCAAAGGTAATTTTTTTGCCAGTCGCTTGGCTTCTGCGTATTCCAGTAAGTTTTCGCTCTCTGCCGCAAAGCCTACGCAAAACGGTGCGTTGGGTAGGCTGGCGACATCGGCAAGAATATCCTTATTTTTTTTGAGTGCGATTGTAAGTGTTTGCTCACTTTTTTTGATTTTTTGCGTGCTTGTCTGGGCGGGGGAGTAGTCTGCAACGGCTGCAACGCTGATAAAAATATCTTTGGGGCCAAATGTTAAAGCCGCGATATTTTTCATCACCGCCAGATACATACTTTCTGCACTGGTCGCCGAAATGTGCGTCACGTTATGGGGCGTAGCGAGCGAAGTTGCGCCGCTGACTAAAGTGACCTCTGCACCCATGTCAGCGGCCGCTTGAGCAATAGCATAGCCCATTTTTCCTGAGCTTAAATTGGTAATTGCACGAACAGGGTCAATTTTTTCAATTGTTGCACCAGCGGTTATTAACACGCGCTTATTCGCTAATAACTTAGGCGTAAAGTGGCTATTGATTTGCGCGAGCAGTGCTTCTGGTTCTAGCATACGCCCTAAACCAGTTTCACCGCAGGCTTGCACACCGCTTTCTGGACCAAGAATAGTGCTTCCATCAGCTTTCAGTTGCGCAATATTGCGTTGCGTAGCTGGCGCTTCCCACATTTGTTTATTCATGGCTGGGGCAACTAACAATGGGCAGTCTCTGGCTAAACATAGCGTAGAGAGTAAATCATCGGCACGACCTTGCACCAGCTTTGCCATAAAGTCTGCGCTTGCAGGAGCCACTAAAATGGCATCGGCATTGCGACTTAACTCAATATGCGGCATTCCATTGCCAGAGCTGTTATCCCACATATCTATAAAAACAGGTTTACCCGAAAGTGCTTGCATGGTGACTGGCGTTATAAACTGGCAGGCGGCCGATGTCATGACAACTTGTACATCAATTTCAGCTTTCACCAATAGGCGTACTAACTCCGCTGCTTTATAGGCAGCAATACCGCCGGTGATGCCCAAAACGAGTTTTTTTCGACTGATGTTGGTATTGATAGGTGTCGTCATGGTAGATTTGAGTTTATGAAATACACATTAAATATGCTAACAGGCTTTAGTTTATCATGTGAGATTGTGGTGTGTGCAACTGTCTTAAACTGAATAGAATCAGCAGGGTTTAGCGATGTGGAAAAAAATTAGAATTTTTGTTTTATTACTCGTGCTTGGGGCGGTCGTACAGCAAACCATGATTGAGCAGTCGGATTTAGATTGGAGCAAGAATTTTTATGTGGCGGTATATCCGATTAATGCGGATGGTACGGCTGTGGTAGATAGCTATATCAGCACGTTAACAAAAGAGGATTTTGAGCCGATTGCTGACTATTTTTCAGAAGAAGCAAAACGGTTTGGCTTAACAATGCGGCGGCCATTTCAGGTGCAACTTGGTGCTAAGGTACTGCGCCAGCCTCCTGCACCGCCCAAAGCTGCGTCAGCGTTTGAAGTGATTGTATGGAGTTTGAAGTTTCGATATTTCGCTTGGAAAAATAGCCCGCAAGTTGCAGTAAAACCAAAAATTCGGATGTATTTGCTCTATTTTGACCCCGCTGCTAATCCAGGGCTTTCTCATTCTACTGCGCTCAGTAAGGGCCGTGTAGGCTATGTTAATTTATTTGGAAGTAAGGCCTATCATCGACAAAATATGGTGATACTCGCGCATGAAATGTTGCATACACTGGGCGCAACCGATAAATATAATTTGGCGACAACGTTGCCAATTTTCCCTGAAGGGTTTGCTGAACCCAATAAAGCGCCGCGTTACCCGCAGGATTTTGCAGAATTGATGGGCGGCCGTGTACCAATCAGTGAGTCTAAGGCTGAAATTCCTAAAAGTTTGCTGCAAACGCTTGTTGGTGAAGTGACGGCAAAAGAAATTGGCTGGGTAAAATAAAATTTTGCGAATAGTTCTGTAACATACCTTTTATGCAAAGTGTTTCATTTAGGATCTAGAATGGCAATTACAGATTGGCCTGCTGCAGAGCGCCCGCGAGAAAAACTCATCGAACTGGGTGCTGGTGCGTTGTCAGATGCCGAGTTATTGGCTATTTTTTTACGCGTGGGTGTGGTTGGTAAAAGCGCGGTTGATTTAGCTAGAGATTTATTGACGCAGTTTGGCAGTCTGAATGCTATTTTTGCGGCTACCGAACATGAGTTAAGCCAAGTGCATGGCATCGGTTCGAGCAAGTATGTACAACTGCAGGCCATTTTTGAAATGAGCCGACGTGCCTTGAGCGAGCAACTGCAAGCGCGCGATGTGTTGAGTTCGCCGCAGCAAGTGCGTGATTATTTGGTGCTTAAATTGGCTGGTCTGACAAGAGAGGTGTTTTTGGCACTCTTTTTAGATACGCAAAATAGATTGCTGGCCAGCGAAGAGCTATTTAGTGGCACGTTAAGCCAAGCGAGCGTTTACCCACGAGAGGTTATCAAGCGGGTGTTGCACCATAATGCGGCAAGTGTGATCTTTGCGCACAATCACCCTTCAGGCGTTGCCCAGCAAAGCGCGGCAGATGAGCTGTTAACCAAGCAACTAAAAGAGGCACTCGCGCTTGTTGATGTTGGCGTGCTAGACCATTTTATTGTGGCGGGTAATCAGACCTTATCGTTTAAAGAGCGGGGTTTGTTGTAAACTTATTTCTAAATTTAAGCATAGGTGTTGGGTATCAATCATGAATAAATATATCAGAATGTTGATTTGGGTTGCCGTTGCCCTGTTGGGCGCTTTTGCCATATCAGGCATTGCGTTAAATCGGGGTGAGAGCATTAATGCATTGTGGCTGATTACAGCGGCAGTGTGTGTGTATGCCATTGCTTACCGGTTTTACGCAGCTTGGATTGCGGCAAAAGTGTTGGTAATAGACGAGACGCGTGCAACGCCTGCTGAGCGCTTAAATAACGGGCGTGATTTTATTCCAACCAATAAATGGGTGGTGTTTGGGCACCATTTTGCCGCTATTGCCGGGCCTGGCCCATTGGTAGGACCTACCTTGGCAGCCCAGTTTGGCTACCTGCCAGGCACACTTTGGATTTTAATTGGTGCCGTATTGGGTGGCGCCGTGCAAGACATGGTGACGTTGTTTATTTCAACGCGCCGTGATGGTCGCAGTTTGGGGCAAATGGCACGAGATGAAATTGGCGCAATCGGTGGCACGGCCGCGTTGGTGGGCACATTTTTGATTATGATTATTCTCATTGCGGTGCTGGGCTTGGTGGTGGTGAACGCGATGAAACACAGCCCGTGGGCGACTTCAACGGTGGCGGCTACAATTCCTATCGCCATGATTGTGGGCGTTTACATGCGTAATATTCGCCCGGGTCGCGTTTTGGAGGCCACAACGCTTGGCGTAGTGCTACTATTGTTTTCAGTCTTTGCGGGTGGCTGGATTGACCATCACGAAACCTTACGTACATATTTTGACCACGATGGTTTACCGCTCGCTTTTGCCATTATCGTTTATGGATTTGCGGCTGCGGTACTACCGGTGTGGCTATTACTTGCGCCGCGCGATTATTTATCAACTTTTGTTAAATTAGGCACCATTGCATTATTAGCCATTGCGATTGTGATACTGCGTCCTGATATTCATATGCCAGCGTTGACGCAATTTACTGATGGCACTGGGCCGATTTTTGGTGGAAAACTCTTCCCGTTTGTGTTTATTACCATTGCGTGCGGTGCAATTTCTGGTTTTCACGCGTTGATTTCTTCGGGCACCACGCCAAAATTACTCAGTAACGAACGCGATATTCGCATGATAGGCTATGGCGCGATGTTGCTTGAAAGTTTTGTGGCTATTATGGCGATGATTGCTGCTACCGTACTTGAACCTGGTATTTTCTTTGCAATTAACAGCCCTGCGGGCGTGGTGGGCAAAGAGGCGGTTGATGCGGTGGCAAAAATCAATAGTTGGGGCTTTGCCGTGACGGTAGAGCAAATGAGCCAGCTTGCCAAAGATATGGGAGAGAGCAGTTTATTTGCCCGCACGGGCGGCGCACCGAGCTTGGCAGTTGGTATGGCCAGTATTTTTGGCAGCGCATTTGGTAAGGGCATGTTGGCACTTTGGTACCATTTTGCCATTATGTTTGAAGCCATTTTCATTTTAACCACACTTGATGCGGGTACGCGAGTGGGGCGTTTTATGTTGCAAGACATGCTAGGGAATTTTAATAAAAAACTTGGTGAAACTTCTTACATGCCCTCGGTGATTTTAACCAGCGCGGTTGTGGTGGCAGGCTGGGGTTACTTTTTATATATCGGCGTGATAGACCCGAATGGGGGCGTAAATATTTTATGGCCATTATTCGGTATTGCGAACCAAATGCTGGCTGCCATTGCCTTATGCGTAGCAACAGGCGTTTTGGTTAAATCGGGTAAATTGAAATATGCATGGGTCACGGGTTTGCCATTGTTTTGGTTAGTGATTATTACGACGACGGCAGCCTATGAAAAAATATGCAGTGATGACATTCGCGTTGGTTTTTTTGCAGCGGCAAACGATTTAAGTGCCAAATTAAGCGCTGGCGTATTGCCACCAGAAAAAGCAGCTGTGGCACCACAACTGATATTTAATCAGCATTTGGATGCGTATTTAACCTTGTTTTTTGTGGTCGTGTTGTGGGTGGTGTTACTGGATATGTTGCGTTTGTGCGTTCGATATTTAGCTGGCAAGCCGGTTTTGGCAATATCTGAAGCGCCGCATGAAGTCACACAATTAGAAAATACATGGGTGAGAGATTAAACGTAAACCATGCTCAAAAAATTAAAACATTTATGGCACATGGTGCGCCGCCTCACTGGTGATGATGCCTACGAGGTGTATTTGAAACATCACGCGGAATTTCATCAGTCCTCACCTGATGCCCCGCCGCCATTATCACGCAAAGAATTTTTTAAAATTTGGCAAGATAGCCAATGGAAAGACATTAAGCGGTGCTGCTAGAACATTCACTGAGTGAAGAGGATGTATCGCGCATCATAGAAATGGCCTGGGAAGACCGGACGGCGTTTGAAGCAATAGAATACCAATTTAAACTCAATCAAGATGCTGTGATTAAGTTAATGCGTAGTCACCTAAAACCAAGTTCCTTTAAACTCTGGCGTAAACGTACACGTGGACAAGTCACCAAGCATCTGCATTTGCGGGTTGCTGGCGTGAGCAGACATCAATGACCGCAACACAACAAATTGCATCGCTAACGCTTATCAAACTTACATGCGCTGATAAATATTATCAATTTGCATCTCATCAATTTCAGACAACGCTACAGGGTCTCTTAAATCATATTCTTTATTGACGACACGCGTGCTGATTAAGTCAAATTGTGCAGGCTGATATTGCGGCAAAATGTAGTTCAACTCTGATTCTTTTTTAAAAAGTTTATCAATTAAATTTTTCATGGTCGTTTACTCCAAAATACATCACGCTGTGACAATGTTGAGTCAGATTAGCTGACCCTATACATAGATAAGCAAAGCTTGTGCCAATCAAATTTTAGATAAACAGCATGAATTATTTATATAACCTATTGAATTTTATTAAATTATTTTTATATGGATGATACCGCAACAGCAAGGTCGACAATAAAGTGTCATTCGGCGAATAGAAATGACAACTCTTCGACAATTTAAACTGAAAATTAAGAAAGCATCGGATAAGTGTTTGCCTAGGCGATTCAATATTCAATTTAACTTCATATAGCATTCATCAATAGTTCATATTTCAATGACACTCTATCTTTCAAGCTTATGGTTAATAGCTTAATAAAACATGGAGGAGGCTCAAGGTGTCATTAAAAAAAGCTTATACATTACACGTATGCATCATTTAGATAGCAGTCTATGTATTGCTGTAAATCATACGAGTCAGTACAGGTTGGTACGAAATTACTTTAGATTGATCAGTAGGTTAGGTAATGGTGTGTTTTGGTATTGCCTAATGGTTGGTATTTTAATCACTAAAGGTACCGAAGGGCTTGTACCAGTTCTGCATATGGCAATTGCGGGTCTTGTTGGAACAATGCTCTATAAGTGGTTAAAAGGTAAGACATTGCGGCCGCGACCATACGAGGTACATCAAGATATTTGGTTATCTGGCACGCCTCTAGATATGTCAGCTGCAATTATTGGTCGCCGCTATACCGCAGTATTTAAATATCGCTCAGTTCAAACAGTTAAAAACTGCTTGAGCTGAGTTGTTCAGGGGCGACTAAATACTGAATCGCCAAGCAAACGACAAAATATTAATTTAAAATTAATCCTAATCGGATATTCTATATTTGTAAGATATAAATTAGAGTGCTTTGCACGAAGCGCTCAAATATAACTAAATGAGGCGGACTCTTGGTTTTTGATATGAATATCCAGTTCGGTAAAATTTATAGAGATTTAATGCCAATAGCATTTTCATTGCTTTTTGTGTGCTTGGTTGGCATTTTGATTGCAGTTAACCCTGTCGTTACTTTTGCTGAAGATAGTCAAGTCCTTGCACGTAAGCTAAGTACTTCAGGACAAATATTATCCCTTGAAATCATCCACAAAAAAGCTAAAGCCATAAAATCTGGGAAGATTTTAGAAACTGAACTTGAGATCAAAGGAAGTCGATATATTTACGAAGTTGAGCTGCTTGACGACAAAGGTCTAGTTTGGGAAATAGACCTTGACGCCAAAACCGGTAAATTAATTAAACTGGAAGAAGACTGAATATGCGCCTTCTTTTAGTGGAAGATGATATTGCATTAGGATCACAGCTACATCATGCGCTCAAGAAGGCAGGATACGCTGTAGATGTATCAACTGACGGCGTGGACGCTGAGGCTGTTGGTGACCTTGAGCCATATGATTTAATTGTGCTTGATCTCGGATTGCCCAAGCGACCTGGCCTCGAAGTGCTTAGCAACTGGCGCAAACGAGGCAATCAGGTTCCTGTTGTAATTCTTACCGCTCGCGGCAGCTGGCAAGAAAAGGTTGAAGGCTTTAAAGCAGGCGCTGATGATTATGTTGGCAAGCCATTTCAGATTAATGAATTACTGGCAAGAATCAACGCGGTTCTTAAACGTAGTGCTGGATCTGTTGCAGGCACTCTAAAAGTTGAAAATATCACTTTGGATGAAGATAAGCAGGAGTTGATTTTACAAAATGATCAACGTCAAAGTCTTACCGCTACAGAATTTAGGTTACTTCGTTACTTCATGCTGCACCCAGGGCAATTGTTATCTAAATCCAAACTGACAGAGCATGTCTATGAGTATGACCAGGACAAAGACAGTAATGTTGTCGAAGTATATGTGAATAGGTTGCGACAAATTATTGGTCCAGAACTGATTAAAACTAGGCGCGGACAGGGTTATATATTTGGAAATAGTGATTGATGGCCTCATTAAAAACTAGACTGTCATGGGGGCTGATGCTGAGTTTGATTGCACTACTCACATTACAGTGGCTCATCGTCATGTATGCGATTAGCCGTCTTACTGAAAATCAGTTGATTGATAGATTGCAGCGTGAATGTGAAAACCTACTGTCAATAGTCGATTTTAATTCTTTAGATCAGCTGCAGATAGACGCTCAACGGATGGGCGCAATTTATCAGCGTCCGTTTTCTGGTCACTACTACACAGTTTTTACATCGAAACAAACATCCATTTCCCGATCACTTTGGGACGCTGAACTAAGTTTTCAATCATTAGCTGCTGGACAGGAGCGTAAATTAAGATTAAATGGTCCAAACGGACAGTCGCTGTTGGTGGTTTTACGAGGCTATAAAAAACAGGATCATACGATCACGGTGGCTGTGGCAGAAAATATAGAGCCCTTACAGGCAAACATCAATCGATTCCAATTGCTCTATGCTCTTATTTCAGTCGTTGGATTATTAGTTCTTTTTGGGGTGCAGAGGTTGATGGTTTTAAATGCACTAAAACCTCTTAAAAATATTCAAGTAAATATAGATAAACTTGGTCGAGGGGAAACGAGTCTTTTAGAATCAGAGGGGCCAGATGAAATAAGACCGCTGATTGACGCCATCAATCGATTGCTGACAGGGATGGATCGCAAGTATCACCGCTCCAGGGAATCTTTAGGTAACTTGGCTCACGCTTTAAAAACCAGACTCTCGTTAGTTAATCAAATAGCGGAGCATCCAATCTTCAGTCATAACCCTGACATTCAATCATCTATCTATGAGTCAACTACAGTGATGAGCAACATCATTGAGCGTGAGTTAAAACGTGCCCGCCTGCTCGGTGATGTTCGTCCAGGTCGCCAAGTTGATTTAAAAGTTGGCATCGCAGAGTTGATCAATACGTTAAGGCTGATCTACGCATCAAAGGGCGTTAACATTACTTCAGAAGTCGCCATAAACGCTCAGTTTTTTGGAGACAAAGAAGACTTGATGGAAATGCTAGGAAACCTACTGGATAATGCCTGCAAATGGTCTCGAAATCGCGTCTCGCTAACGGTGATGGATGGTGAAGGTGTATCCTTTATCATCGAAGATGATGGAGATGGTGCATCAGTGGCTGACTTAAATATGCTCACTCGACGTGGGTTCAGGGCAGATGAATCGCAACCTGGCAGCGGACTAGGGCTGGCTATTGTGAATGACATTGTGGAAAGTTATAACGGAACCCTCAATTTCAGCAGATCTGCAGCAATGGGCGGGCTACGTGTAGAAATTAAGCTTGATCAATTCAAGAAAAAAACCACATAAAATTAAAAGGGTATCTGGAATCTGATACCCTTTTAATTACTTAGACATGATTAAAACCAGTCACGCTTTATGCTGCCAACCTTGCCAGTCTTAGCGTCAATGACAACGTCCCACTCTTTGCCATCGGCATCTACAATTTCAAACTCGTAATCCCAGCCTTTTGAAAACTTGCGGTTTTCCAAATCTGCATCTTTAACCACGCCAGGCTTTGCAGCAAGCGCCTTAGCTTTTGCTTCATCTAATGAGATTAGACTAAACTGCTTAGAGATTGCTTCCATTTCTTGCAAATCATCATCATCGGCTACTGCATTAGTCGATAATATTCCCAACATCAATATTGTTGCGGCACTAGTTTTATAAACTGAATTTTTCATTAGATCACTCCTTTATTGTTTAAAGTAAGCCTAATTTACATTCTCAACCTTAAAACAAGCTGAATATACTGTAAAAACAGATCAAGTTAGCATCTGTTTTTAGCCAGTGGCAGAAGTGAGTGCGTATTCCAAGCAAACTGGACACCCATTCCACGGCAAAGTGGACAGTCGGAGCGTAGCGACGCGGGGGGTTTAGTTTAACTCCAAATCTTGTTTTTTATTCAAGCTATTTTTGTGTTTCCGCATAGATTCCCCAGTCAGAATGAGTTGATGCGCGTTGTGTACCAGACGATCCAGGATTGCATCTGCCAACGTCGGATCGCCAATCTGATACTTATGCACGCCCAACAGCTTTTACCCCAAGTACATATTCAGAAGGAATTGGTTCAATGTGGGAATTATCTCTTGGATCTATTTCAGATCTATTACATTTGCTGTCTCAAGTAGGAACTCTAACTGCAACTACTGACTATGGTAAAGTCGGATCATTTTCTTCATTCAAAAATTAAAAAAGGCTGTTTTAAGCCTTTGATTGGAATCTCGCTTATTGACTTGCTCAGTACACCCTTAAGCGAACTTTTGTTGAGCGGCTCTTCGCCACATCCAAACGCCGATGCCAATCATGGGCAAGCTTAACCATTGCCCCATGCTAAAACCTAATGATAGCAAGCCTAAATAACTATCAGGCTCGCGTGCGTATTCCACCAAAAAACGGCCCGTGCCATAGATAATGAGAAATAGTGCCGAAATCGCGCCAACGGGGCGTGGTTTGCTTGAAAACCACCACAGTACCGTAAACATGATGATGCCCTCAATGGCAAATTGGTAAAGCTGAGAGGGATGTCGCGCAAGTGCATCTGTTTGCGGAAACACCATTCCCCAAGGCAAATCGGTGGGTCTGCCCCATAATTCACCGTTGATAAAGTTTCCCATTCGCCCGGCACCTAGACCCAGCGGCACGAGCGGCGCGACAAAGTCCATAATGCTCAGCCATTTAAGCTGATACTTACGCGCAAAAATCCACATGGCAGCGAGCACGCCTAAAAAACCACCATGAAAACTCATGCCGCCTTGCCAGGTTTTAACAATATCGAGCGGATTTTCAATAAAGTGGCCGGGCTGATAAAACAATACATAACCCAGGCGTCCGCCAATCACTACGCCCAACGCGCCAAAAAACAAGGCGTCGTCCAGCATCGACGTGGTCCAGCCGTGCCAAGTGCGATGCTTGACTTGCCACTTGCCAAGGCCTAAGAAAGCTATAAATGCCGTGAGGTACATCAGCCCATACCAATGGATGCCAAACGTGCCGATGTGAATTGCAACGGGGTCAAACTGTGGGTGAACGAGCATGGTTTTTTGGACTGAAGTTAGATTAAGTTGGATTTTACCTAATTTATTTCGATAAAGTAGCTTTATCAAAAATGGATTTTATAGTGAGCATGACATGCTCAAAAATTTTCTATGCGTTAGCTATAGTTTTGATGCAAAAAAAATGAATAAAACATCGAGATAAACATACGAGAAAATTTTTATGCTCTGTAAGCCTTTATTTATAAGGCTCGCAGGGCATCGAAAAAGGTTTGTCTTAAAAAGAGCGCATTTTTAGTGATTTAAGGCATTAAAAAATCACTTGAGTTTTAATATGTAATGGATTTCTGGCAACATGCGTGCCACACAGTTTTTGCCTTCAATAATAGCCTCATTTGCGCGGTAAAATTCCAGTAAACCTATGTGCGATAACTTGGGGGAGAGCAAAATGTCGGGTGGATCGCCCGCCATACGGCTGCGGGTAATTCTATCTTGGGTGATATTGATGGAACCTGCAATCGCCTCAAACAGGCTGGGCGCTTGTTCTTTATCG
>JAKPIR010000007.1 GCA_029549705.1 Pseudomonadota bacterium
ACGGCGTATGCCGGGTATCGAAGAATCTTCCGTTGGCTGGCAACCTACAATTTGTATAGCAGGGTTCTTTTCTTTCAAAAACATCGACGTACCCATGATGGTGCCCGTTGTGCCCATGCTGCTCACAAAGTGTGTTACTGCGCCATCTGTATCTCTTAAAATTTCAGGACCGGTGGTTTTATAGTGGGCCAAATAATTATCCGGATTGGCAAACTGGTTCAAAATAAAATGTGAACCACTCGCAGCTTTTGCTTCTGCATAGTCACGGCATTTTTCAATGCCCTCCAGCAACGTCACTTTCGCCCCAAATGCCTCCATGGTGAGTGTCCGTTCTCTGGTGCTGTTGCTGGGCATTACCAGTTCAATTTCCAGATTGTACAAGCGGGCAATCATGGCCAATGCAATGCCCGTGTTGCCGCTGGTAGCTTCAATCAACGGCATGCCGGGTTTAATATCGCCCCGCTCCACCGCACTCCGAATCATATTGAGTGCCGGCCGGTCTTTTACACTGCCGCCAGGGTTGTGGCCTTCCAGTTTGGCGTAAATAGATACGTTGGGGTTGGGGTTGATGTGCTGCAATTTTACCAGCGGTGTATTGCCTACCAAATCGAGAATGCTTGCCATGAGGTTGTTTTTAGTGCTACTAAAAAAATCAGCATGCCTTGGGCAGCTGCCGTTGCAAATAGCAAATTATTCGGCAGCAACCATCCTGCAATCGGAAAAATTGCAGTAATCGTCTTGAAAAATGGCCATCCTTTTACACAATGCCATTTGGCAGGGTATAAAAGCGACGTTAAGGGTCTTTTTTGCCATGCCTGTTTCCCTACCTTTACCGCCCCTCAAAAAAGGCTGACAGTTTGGCTCATTTACGAACCGAAGCATGATTTTTGGGCAACAGCATTTCAACCATAACCAACACATTGCCTCAGGCACTAATTCGATTATATGTTAGGATTCTTATCGAAAATTTTTGGCGGTAGTAAAAGTGAAAAAGACGTCAAGCAAATTGAACCGCTGGTAGCCAAAATCAACCAGTTTTTCCAGCAATATCAGTCGCTCAGCAACGATGAACTGCGCCACAACACGCAGCTTTTTCGTGCCCGTATTAAAGCCAAACTGGAAAACATCAACGCCGAAATAGCGGCCCAAAAAGAAGCAGCCGAGGCATTGCCTGCTGAACAATTGTCGGAGAAAGATGGCATTTACCGCCAGATAGACGAACTGATTAAAGACCGTGACAAGCAAATAGAAGAAGTGCTGCAAGAGCTGCTGCCCGAAGCATTTGCTACCATTAAAGAAGCTGCCCGTCGCTTTAAAGAAAACACCACGCTGGTATCCAAAGCTACCGAACTCGACCGTCAGCTGGCGGGCCGTGGTAAGCAATACATTACTATAGAAGGAGAGAACGCCATTTTTCAAAACACCTGGACTGCCGCCGGCGGTACAGTTACCTGGAACATGGTGCACTACGATGTGCAGCTGATTGGTGGTATTGTACTGCACCAGGGCAAAATTGCAGAAATGGCCACAGGTGAAGGTAAAACACTGGTGAGCACACTGCCTTCTTACCTCAACGCATTGGCCGGCGAAGGTGTACACCTCGTAACGGTGAACGACTATCTGGCTCGTCGTGACTCGGAGTGGAACGGCCCTGTGTTTGAGTGGTTGGGTATTACCGTGGATTGCATCGACAAGCACCAGCCCAACAGCGAAGAACGCCGCAATGCCTACCTCGCCGATATTACCTATGGTACCAACAACGAATTTGGTTTCGACTACTTGCGTGATAACATGGTGCACAGCCCCGAAGAAATGGTGCAGCGCAAACACCATTTTGCCATGG
>JAKPIR010000013.1 GCA_029549705.1 Pseudomonadota bacterium
GTACCCATCGTTGCCCCCTGGCCAATATAGGCACCACCCAGTGGATCAGCATAATATTTGTCGAACACATTTTCGACGCCAAAGTCTACGCGCGCGCGCGGCCACTCGTAACTTGAATAAAGGTTCAGCAGGCTGTAACCTGCTGTTTTCAACTCTTTACGCACTGCCTGCACGTTATCTTTGCTACCTACAAATTTTGCTTGAATAATATTCTTCCAGCCGCCAAGCTTATGCTCCAGCGCTAATTTTGCGTTAAGGGGCATGATGTTGTACAAATCATCACCCGTATCACGATTTTTTCCGCGTACATAGTTCAAAGTGCCAGATGCAGCTAAGCTACCCAAACCGCTACCATTTGACAACGCTACCTTACCTGAAACATCAACGCCATACAGACTGGCTGATTGATTATCTAAGCTTAAATTAGCAAAGCCATCGGTTCTGGCCATGCACATCTTGCCAACTTTGCTACATGGAACCGCGTCAATATAGTCATCAACATACGTGAAATATGGTGTTACTTTTAAACTCCAATCTTGTTGTGCAGCATCATTCCAATGTGCGGTTGCACTTAAGGTGTGCGCAGTTTCAGGCTTTAAATTCAAATTACCCACATAGCCATTACCATCACCATATAGATTATTCATATTCATCACCATCGTGTTGTTATTTGCCCAAGCAAATCGTTCATATACATTAGGCGAACGTGTTTTTATGGCGTAGCCTGCTTCAAAGGTTTTATTTGCATCAGGGGTGAATCGCGCCAAGGCGCTAACATCAATATTGTGATCTGTGTTAGAACGGTCAGCCGCATTGAAGGCACCTGGAATCGTTGCCGGGTTGGTCGGGTCACCGTAATTCATCATGCCAGCAGCGTTGTTATACCCTTGTATCTTGCCTGCATTCATCTTCACTGAACTACTTCTTAATCCAAACTGCGTTAACCATTGGTCGCTCCATTGTGAGTCCCACTCAGCAAATACGTCGTAACGGTCACGCTCACCGTTATTGATGTTCCAAAAAGTGTTTGGTCCCATCATGGTTGCCATCATCAAACCTTGCGGTGAGGCTCTCCAGTAATCATCTAAACGATAGCGCTGATATTCTGCGCCTAAACTTAAAGTATCAAGTTGAGATAGCTTTACTTCACCTTTCACATTAACCCCCGTGGTTTTACCTAACGTATCCATCGGCATGCCAGATGCGGCTGGCATGCCCATCATACCGCCATAGATAAATTGCTTATCATCACCGAACTGCATGCTATGGCGCGTTTTCTCTTGGTAGGCGCGTGCTTCTAGCCTGCCCCAGTCGTATTGACCGTTGTAGCTTAAATTAAATTGCTTGCTATCATTGCCTGTCATGTCCATGCGCTGATTGGCATACCCTTGATAGGGAATATCCTGTAGACCAAATTTTAGTTCTACCAAGTGATTATCATGTTTCACACCAAAAGCTAATGCATGGTTACGAGATTTATAATAACTAGAGCCTACTTCATCGCCTGCGATAATATGGTTAAGCTTATTCATAGCAGCAGGCCCAGTAGGTTTAAAATTGCCACCGGCAGTGTAATTGTTGGCTTCAACCGTTGAGCCCGTATAGCGCATATACACTTTTTCATTGGCCACACTGGTAGATAAATTCACGCCGCGCGCATCATTATTGCTACGGTAAAATGTACCTAGCGTAGATTGAATCAATAAATCTTGGCCATCTTTAGCGAACACTGGCGTGGCCGAATTCACTAATATCGCCCCGGCAATGCTATCCCCTCCAACGCTCACAGGTGTGATGCCTGCAAATACCTTGATATTCTCTACGTTACTTGGGTCTATATACGAAAGTGGAGGATTCATATGATTCGCACAGCTTGAAATCAAATCCATGCCGTCAACTTTGATGCGTAAATGGTCATCGGCCAACCCATGAATAGCAGGTAGACTCGACACACCGCCTGCACGATACAAGCTTAGGCCGGGTTCATCCTCAAGTAGTGAGGCAGTATCGCTGGTGCTAAGCGCTGACGCGCTATTTTCTTGCAGTTTTTCAGCGCGCACTTCTACACTTGGTAAAATTAAGTCCTCTGCCCATGCAACACTTGAAACTACAGTCAGCACACATGGTGCTAAAATGCTCGATAAAATATTTCGCTTAAGTTTTAAATGCTGCATGATGTTGTTACCTTATTAGTAAAATGGGTATTTTACCTTTTACGGGTAACGCTGAGAATGTGGCAAATTGTCGCACTTAAGCCTAAAAGTCAGGTTAACTACAGATGATATTCACAATTGATGCGGGCAACACCCGCACGAAATGGGCGCTGTTTGATGATGCAGGCGAAGTCGTTTGGCAGGACGCTTGCCTGAATAGAGATGTCGCTTCAGCCATATTTTTACCTGATGGGCAAAGTGCCAGCAGCACCATTATTGCCAATGTTGCAGGGAAAGACCACGCAGAAAAAACTGCAGCACAACTACAAAAGTTTCACATCCATCAGCCGCATTGGGCAAAAGCCAGTGCTGAAGCATGCGGGCTTAAAAATAGTTACGCGCAGCCAGAAACATTAGGCATTGACCGTTGGGCGGCCGTGGTTGCCGCATGGCATTTAATTCAGGCGCCGTGTGTAGTGGTCAACGCTGGCACAGCGGTAACGATTGATGCTATTTACCCGATGTCTGCGCAAAACCTCGGCTTTGGCGAATTTAAGGGCGGCCTTATTTTGCCGGGACTGCGCTTAATGCAGCAAAGTTTAGGCCAAGCCACAGCACAACTTCCTATGCTAGACGAGGCACTCACTGTTCAGAGCGGCGCTGTGCGGCAGAAAATTTTTGCGCAAAATACTGCCGATGCGATGTTTTTTGGTGCGCTGCACGCCATAGCCGGCGCCGTTACATTAATGTCGCACACGCTCAACGCGATGTTTCGCACTTGGCCCAATGTGGTGATGAGCGGCGGCGATGCGCGTTCTATTCTTAAAAATATGACTGCGGACGTGACAAGACAAACCATCATCGTTGATAATCTAGTGCTACAAGGTTTATATTTGCTTGAAAAAGAAGCGCAGCAACACCAAACAAGTAGCGCAAATTAAGGGTTAAATGCAATGAAAACAATTGCTTGGCTATTTCTATTTTTAAATATTGGCTTGCTGGTCTATTTTAACTTGGATCGCATTTTGCCACGCGCGCCCACTATACAATTTGCAGAATTGTCGCCGGAAAAAATAAGCCTCCTCAGCGAGGCACAAATTCGTGAATTGCCAAAAATTGCCAAGCCTGCGGGGCAGGCTGTCGCAAATCCTGTTATTGCAACGCCCGTAACTGCTTGTTTTGAATGGGGTACTTTCTCGCTTTCTGGTGTGAACAAAGTTAAAGACGCCTTAGAAAAACTTGCAATCGAACCCGTGATTAACGAACTTAACGCCCAAAGCAAAAAGCGGTTTTGGGTGTTTGTACCGCCATTCAAATCCGCCGAAATAGCACAAAAGCAAGCGGCCGAATTTCACGCATTAGGGATTAAAGACTTATTTGTAGTGCAAACGCCCCAATGGAAAAATGCGATTTCTTTTGGCCTATTTGAAGATGAAACACTGGCGCAATCGTTATTGAGCACCTTAAAAGCCAAAGGCATTAAAAATGTGCAGAAATCACTTTGGAAGCAAGAAAAAGGCGATGCCACATTAGCACTCAATCAACTTTCACCGTCACAAGTAGCTTCACTTAAAAACTTGGAGAGCGATTTTCCTGAGGCAAATCTTAAGAAAGTTGCGTGCCAATAAGGCGTATGAAATATAGGTTTCAGTAGCTTATTTTTACATCAACCTTTTATAATGCTCTGCAAGCCTTATAAACAAAGGCTTCCAGAGCATTATTTTTTTCTCGGCGAAAATGGACAGAAAAATCGCCTTAAAAATAATGCGTTTTTAAGGAAAAAGTTTACCCGGATTTAAAATGTTATTCGGGTCAAAAGTGAGCTTCAGCGATTTCATGAGCGCCATGGTGGTGGCATCAATCTCGCGCGAAACAAAAGGACGCTTGGCCATGCCCACGCCATGTTCACCCGAGAGCGTACCTTGCAGTGACAGCACGAGGCTAAATACTTCATCTAAACACGCATACGCACGCTTCATTTCTTCAGCGTTATCAGGGTTCACCAGCAAATTAACATGAATATTACCGTTGCCCGCATGGCCAAAATTCACATTGCTGATTTGATATTGGCTACTCAATTTCTCTAAACCCGTGAGCAACTCAGGCAGGCGAGACACTGGCACAGCAATATCTTCATTGATTTTTTTCGGGGCGATGTCTTTAAGCAAGGGCGACAACGCTTTACGCGCGGCCCACAACGCTTTGGTGTCGTGTGCAGGCTTAGCCTCGATTAAACCGCGTACTTGGCAGGCTTGCAATATCGCTTCGGTAGCCTCAGCAACTTCTTGTTGGCTGCCGTCCACCTCGATCATCAAGTAGGCTTTGGCATTTTCAGGTAATAAGTTTTGATGGCGACTTCGAATGAGATTCAGTGCGCCGTTATCTAAAAATTCGAGCGCACTGGGCGTATAGGGTTGCGCCATAATCGCGGCAATGGCTTTGGCGCAACTTTCAGTGTCTATAAATTCTGCCGTCAGGCCGCCTGTATGCTTGGGTAGCGGTGTGAGTTTGAGCGTGGCCTCGCAAATCACTGCCAGCGTGCCTTCACTGCCCACCAACAAACGCGTTAAATCGTAGCCGACTACGCCCTTGCTTGTGTAACAGCCCGTTTTAATGATGTCGCCATTGCCCGTAACCGCTTTTAGGCCAAGAATATGGTCGCGCGCCACGCCGTATTTCACGGCATGCGGCCCTGCGGCACAAGTCGCAAGGTTGCCGCCGATGCTGCAATAAGCTGCACTTGACGGGTCTGGCGGCCAAAAGAAACCAACGCCTTTGATGGCATCTTGCAACGCTTGATTCAACACTCCCGGCTCAACAATCGCCATACGATTATCCGGATCAACGTGGATAATTTTGCTCATGCGCTCTAGCGACAGTACAACGCCACCCGCTTCAGGCACACTGCCACCCGCTGTGCCAGTGCCGCGGCCGCGTGGCACGACTGGCAACTTGTGAAGATTGCACAACTGAACAATGCTGGCGACTTCAGCAATATTGATTGGAAAAACGACCGCTACAGGCGCGTGATAATTGCGCGAATTATCATAGGCATAGGCGTAACAGTCGACGGGGTCAGTAAACAGCCTATCTGCTGGCAGTAACTGTTGTAAATCGACGATTAAGCCTGAGTTCATCTGAAATTAACGTTTTTTTGGCGGCATCATGTCAGTGATGGTGCCTTCTTTTAACTCCGCCGCAAAACACACGGTTTCAGATAATGTTGGGTGTGCGTGTATGGTGAGGCCCAAATCATGCGCATCAGCGCCCATTTCAATGGCCAGCACGGCTTCAGCCAGCAACTCACCCGCGTTTACGCCAACAATGCCTGCGCCAATCACGCGATGGGTCTCTTTATCAAAAATGAGCTTTGTAGCACCTTCTGTACGCGCAATTGAAAGTGCGCGTCCGCTTGCCGCCCATGGGAAGGAAGCTTTTTCAATTTCAATACCTTTGGCTTTAGCCTCAGTTTCTGTTAAGCCAACCCAAGCCACTTCAGGATCCGTATAGGCAACAGAGGGGATGACACTCGCCACAAACTCCACTTTGTGTCCAGCAATCACTTCTGCCGCCACTTTGGCCTCATGCGTGGCTTTATGTGCCAGCATAGGTTGGCCCACAATGTCGCCGATGGCGAAAATATGGTTTACATTGGTGCGTTGCTGCTTATCCACATTGATAAAGCCCCACTCATTCACCGCCACACCTGCGTTTTCTGCACCGATGTTTTTGCCATTCGGTTTACGGCCAATTGACACCAGCACGCGGTCATACACCTGGATACCTTCAGGCGCATTTTCGCCTTCAAAGCTCACATGTATGCCGTCTTTTTTCGCTTCAATTTTTGATACTTTGGTGGATAGCATAATCGCTTCAAAACGTTTTTCCATCCGCTTTTGTAGAGGGCGCACTAAATCGCGGTCACATCCCGTAATGAGGCCATCCATAAACTCCACCACGCTGACTTTGGTGCCCAGCGCGTCGTACACTGTGCCCATTTCAAGCCCAATAATACCGCCGCCAATCACCAGCATGCGTTTTGGAATATCGGCTAACGCCAACGCACCTGTAGAATCCATAATGCGCTCGTCTTCTGGCGCACCAGGGAACTTAGTGGCTTGTGAACCCGCCGCGATAATGGCATTTTCAAAACCAATAGTCGTGACTTTTCCATCCGCCATCATCACCGCGATTTGATGTGGGCTGGTAAATTTGCCCACGCCTTGCACTACAGTGACGCCACGCTGTTTCGCCATTGAAGCCAAGCCGCCCGTGAGTTTGCCGACCACGTCATTAGCCTTCCAGTGACGTAACTGGTCTAAATCCACTTTTGGTGCACCAAAAGACACACCGTGTTGCGCAGTTTCTTGCGCCTCCGTAATCACTTTCGCCGTGTGCAGCAACGCTTTGGACGGGATACAACCAACGTTTAAGCATACACCACCCAGCGTTGCGTAACGCTCAATCAAGACGACTTTTTTGCCCAAATCTGCTGCGCGAAACGCCGCCGTGTAGCCGCCCGGACCGGAACCTAGCACCACGACTTCAGTACTGATGTCATTGCTGCCTGCCGCGACCGCTGGGGTGGGCGCTGTTACTATTTTTTCAACTGATTTTTCTGCAATATTCTCAGCCGCAGGGCTAGAAGCCTTATTCTGCAAGGCTTCTGGGGCATCACTTTTTTCTCCGGCAGTTTCAAGCAATAAAATCAGCGAGTCTTTAGCGACTTTATCGCCCACTTTTACCTTTAGTTCTTTCACAACACCGGCTTGCGGCGCTGGAATATCCATGGACGCCTTGTCGGACTCCACCGTGATAAGGGAATCTTCTTTCGCAATGATGTCGCCCACTTTAACTAACACGTCAATGACATCAACACTGTCAAAATTGCCAATATCGGGGACTTTAATTTCAATCATGATTTTGCATTTCTAAATTTTTTTAAATAATTCGCGACTAGAGCAACAGGCGACGTACATCACTTAACATCATGCGCATATGGCTGGTAAAGCGCGCACCATCAGCGCCATCTACCACGCGATGGTCGTAAGAGAGTGACAACGGCAAGATCAGGCGTGGTTCAAAACCGTTGGACGCTTTGTCGTACACAGGCTGCATGCTTGAACGTGAAACGCCTAAAATCGCCACTTCTGGGCAATTGATAATCGGCGTAAACATGGTGCCGCCAATGCCGCCAAGGCTAGAAATAGTGAAGGTTCCGCCCTGCATCTCTTCTACTTTTAATTTGCGCTCGCGAGCTTTGGTAGAGAGTTCCATTAAGTCGCGGGCAATATCAAGCACATCTTTCTGCTGCACATCTTTGACCACCGGCACCACTAAGCCGTCAGGCGTGTCGCAGGCAAAGCCAATGTTGTAGTAATTTTTTAATATCAGGCTATCGCCATCGGGTGAGAGCGAAGCATTGAAATTAGGATAAGCTTTTAGCGCATTGACTGAGGCCTTAATCAAAAAAGCCAACATGGTGAGTTTGACGCCACGTTTTTCAGCCTCTGCCTGCATGGATTTTCTGAAATCCTCCAAATCGGTGATATCAGCCTCGTCAAACTGCGTTACATGCGGTGCTGTCACCCAATTGCGGTGCAGATTTGCGCCAGATAATTTTTTAATGCGTGAAAGCGGTTTGGTTTCAATTGCACCAAACTGGCTGAAATCAATCACCGGCATCGGCAAGGTCGCCAGCGCGCCTAAGCCAGCACCCATATTTTCGGTACGAGGTTTGGCTAATTCACCCTTAACGAAGTTCTGCACATCCGATTGCAAAATACGGTTTTTTGGGCCAGAGCCCTTCACCAACGCGAGATTAACACCTAACTCGCGGGCAAATTTACGAATGGATGGGCTGGCATGCGACAACTTACCTGCTACTACTGCAACATGCTCACCCACTGGCGCTGGTTGATGTGTTGGCTGCACTTGTTTTGGCGGTTCTGGTGCAGGGCGGCTTGGCTCAGGAATCGCGGCTACTGGCGCTGCCACTTTAGCTGCCTCAGGCACAGGCGCTGGTTTTGTTTCAACGGCTGCAGATGCACCATCGCTCGCCTCAAGCGTTAAAACTAAAGTGCCTTCAGCCACTTTATCGCCAATCTTTACTTTGACTTCTTTTACCACACCGGCAAACGGCGCAGGAATATCCATCGAAGCTTTGTCAGATTCCACAGTAATCAGCGAATCATCTTTCGCGATGGTGTCGCCAGCCTTAATCAGCACTTCAATTACATCCACAGAATCAAAGTTACCAATATCAGGAACGAATACGTCTTTTAGTGCCATTTTTTATCCTTCAATGCTTTTTTAAATACTCGTTGGGCTTGGTTTGTTTGCGTTCAACTTGTACTTTTTAACTGCCTCTGCCACTTTTGCAACAGGCAATTTACCTTCATCGCTGAGTGCTTTTAAAGCAGCCACTGTCACGTAGTAACGGTTTACTTCAAAGAAGTCACGCAAGGCTTCTCTGCTGTCAGAACGGCCATAACCATCTGTACCTAAAGCCACGAATTTATTTGGCACGAAACGTTGAATCTGTTGAGCAAAGCTCTTCATGTAGTCGGTTGAAGCAATCACCGGACCTTTGGCATCTTTCAAGCTTTGCGCCACAAAGTT
>JAKPIR010000077.1 GCA_029549705.1 Pseudomonadota bacterium
GGTGGCGTGCCATTGCCAAATAATCATGCAGAATGGCTGGCATTATCATCCGGCATGGGGTTTTCATTAACCAATGTCATTACGCGTAAATCAAGCCATTTATCTTTGGCGGCAAAATCATTTTCTGTTTGGGTGGGCGTAATGTTAGTTGCTGCCTTATTTATGCCGTTTATTGATGGCGGTTTCACTTCGCCTAAAATATTTACTGCGATAAACTGGTTGGTAATGGGAATTATCGCCTTGCTGTTGATGGCTGCAACGTTATTGGTGCAATATGGTGTTACAAGGATTGCTGCAACGCGAGCTTCTATTCTATTTTTGTTTGAGCTCGTGGTGGCCGCGATAGCGTCGTACTATTTGGCGAACGAACAAATGGCACTCAATGAATGGATTGGTGGCGCTTTAATTGTTGCCGCAGCCGTCTATGCAGCTAGTCAGCAATCAGAAGCAGCTTAAGTCTAAATTATTCGCCAAAAGAACTCGGCATGGTGCGGCCAGCTTCTGCTGCAAAACGGATTTTTAGAGAAAGGTCATTGCGAGAGTCCGCGTTTGAGAGCGCATTTTCTTCGTCAATCAGGCCGTTGGTGAATAATTTAAATAATGACTGGTCAAAAGTCATCATGCCAATATCGTTACTGTCTGCCATCATGGTTTTGATTTCACTCATTTTTTGTTTCTGAATGAGTTCTGAAATATAAGGCGTGTTGATCATCACCTCAACTGCCGGAACACGTTTGCTTTGTTTGCCTGAAATTAAACGTTGTGAAATGATGGAAATTAAATTCATGGACAGGCCAAGCAGCAAGCCGTTTCGGTCTTGTTCTGGAAAAAATGAGATAATTCGCTCAAGCGCCTGGTTGGCGTTGTTGGCATGCAATGTGGCTAAACATAGGTGGCCTGTTTCGGCGTAAGCTAAGGCATTTTTCATCCCTTCCATGTCGCGAATTTCGCCGATTAAAATTACATCTGGCGCTTGGCGCATGGCATTTTTGAGCGCATTTTCAAAGGACAGTGTGTCAATTCCCACCTCACGCTGGTCAACCACTGATTTCTTATGAGAATACATAAATTCAATGGGGTCTTCAACGGTGACAATATGGCCGGTCGCGTTCGCATTTCGATAATCAATCATCGAGGCGAGCGAAGTGGTTTTACCTGAACCAGTAGCACCCACGACTAGAATCAGGCCGCGTTTTCGCATGATGAGTTTGTTTAAAATCGGGGGTAGTCCTAAGCTTTCTATCGTCGGAATTTCGGTTTTAATGTGGCGAATCACCATGCCTAGTTCACCGCGCTGCTTAAAGACATTGACCCGAAAACGCCCAAGATCGCGCTGCCCAATCGCAAAGTTACATTCAAGCGAATTTTCAAACTCGGTGATTTGCGCGGGGGTCATGATGGAGTAAGCAATTTCTTTGACCATGCCTTGCGACATAATTTGTGCGTTGATGGGCAGTGTTTCACCTTCCACTTTGATGTGAATGGCCGCCCCGGTGCTGAAAAACAAATCAGAACCATTTTTTTCTAACATAAATTTCAAGATGGGGCTAATGTCGATTGCTGCCATGGTGCGTTCCTAAGTGCTACTTGAGTCGAATGATGTAATCAATAAACGAGTGCTAACTTTAGCATAAAAATAACATGATTCGCTATTGTTATCATTAGTTTACATTATGTTTCTCATTTTTTGCTTAAATCATTATTTTATACATTCTCTAAGCCTGCGGTTATGCATGCGGATATAAGAATTTTCAAGATTATGGGCAAAAAGTGTTGTGTCAAATAAAGCAGCTGTAGCTTTGTTTGCCAAAAGCTTTTGTTTTAGGTGTGATAAAGTTTCTTTATTTTTAGCCAGCTCTAGCGCTTTTTCTTCATATACGCTCAGATTGTCTGTAATAAGCTCAGGCAGATTGCAAGCATTGAGTAGGCTACCCGCCACACGTGAAGCAAACGTAGTCCCTGTACAGGTTAAGACTGGTACTCCCATCCATAGGGCATCGCTGCAAGTGGTGTGGGCGTTGTAGGGAAGGGTGTCTAAAAATAAATCTGCATGGACATGTCGAGCAAGATGGTCAGCGATACTGACGCGCGGCGCGAATATGATTCGATGAGGTTGAATGTCGTGTTTAGCCGCCTCAGCATTCAAATTTTGTTTAGCCCAAACGTTACATTCTAGTAACCAAAGTACGCTGTCGGTCTGTACTTTTAGAATGTGCATCCAGACGGTAAATATGGCTGGGGTGATTTTAAAGCTTTGATTAAAGCAGCAAAAGACGAAAGCACCTTCAGGTAGACCGCAGGCTTCACGTGAAGGTTTTTTGCCCACAGGCCGATGACGGTCATTAGGTTGATAACAATTTGGCAGGGAAATCAGTGTTTCTGCGTAATACTTGGCCGTTGCGGGAGGTGTGATGAAATCATCTGAAATCAAATAGTCAAACAGTGGCCGCGCAAGTGATTGTTCTTGATGGTTTGCTGATGCTGGAACGAGGCCCATTGAGCCAGGAAAACCAAGCCAATTAACATTGATTGGCGCAGCTTTAAGCGCGGCAATGCCACTGCGGCTCGTTTGGGTAAATCCAGTTAAATCCACTAAAATGTCGATTCCGCAAGCGTGAATTTTGTTGGCAGCTTCAACGTCTGTCAAAAATCGGATATCGTAGAACGCATCAAATGCCTTCTCCAGCCTGATTCTGGCGCTCGTTTTATCATCAATGCCAAATGAAAATGCTATGACTTCAAATTGATTTCTATCATGCAGTTCAATGAGTTCGGTAATCAGAAATGCAAGCGGATGCAATCTAAAATCTGCAGAAATATAGCCAATTTTAATTTTTTGATTTTTGTTGCGGCACTCAGTTTGATGCTGAAAATTAAGTTCTTCACTAAGTGAAACCAAGCTGGCATATTGATTTTTGACCCAATGGTTCGCGCATATTTTTTGTTCTTCTGACGTCGTGCCGGGCATGGACAAAAATGCAAACGGTGAAATCCGCGCGGATGGAATGGTTCTGACGATATTGCGGACCATCTCAATGTTATGTTCAAGGTCTTGCCAATCACAGATATGTTGTTGTTGATGCACCAAATGCGCCAGTGCGTGATGTAGGTCAGGGTTAATTTGTAAGGCTTGCTTGTAGCTTAAAATAGCTTGATCTAGCTGGCCAAGTTCACGATACACATTGCCCAAATTGTTGAGCGTGTCTGCGTCATCAGGGGCGATTTTTACAGATGCCAAAAAGCTTTTTAATGCCTCTTTGGGGCGGCCAAGCTCACGCTGCGCGTTACCAAGGTTGTACCAGTATGCCGCATTATTAGGCTGATACTGCAGTGCTTCTTGAAAGCAGGCTTCTGCCATCATAAATCGGTGCTTTGTATGCGCCTCGTTACCAAGTGACTGCAATGCAAAACACAGGGCATTGCGCACGTCTTGGTTGGTTTTGAACACGCGCAACAATCGTCGAAAATAGCCTGCAGCTTCTTCAAAACGCCCCAACTCGGCACAAAGGTTGCCGCAATGAATTTGTGCATTAATATCTTTAGGATTGCGCAGTAATATTTGCTGATAATGCTTAAGTTCGGTTTCTTGCGTAGAAATTTGCATAGTACGTATTGTAAGTGTTTTAGCTTGCGCTAGGCCATTTTAGCTAAACGTTTAAGGCCGAGTTTTTTGAGTAAAAATCGATTCGGATTCATTGCACCCAGCAACGCATCGTTGACGTTAGGTGTTTCTCCGCATATGGTTTGCGCGAGTAATTCTGCGCACCAAGGCGCGCTGGTAAAGCCTTTGCTGCCATGCCCGGTGTTGATGTAGAGGCCATCCAACCAAGGTAAACTGCTGCGATCCGCATTAGGGCGGGGCGGTCGTTGCGATACCGTATTCGCATCAATTAATTGTCCTAAGATTGGAAAATAATCAGCGCTAACACAGCGCAGGCTCGCGCGGCCCGCCAGAATGCGTGATTCTAAATCATCCAACAAAATCGATGATAGCGTGTTGAGCGCGTCTAAGTTTTTTTGATGATCTGCTTGCCTGATTGACAAATCGGACTGACCAGCCTCAAAAGTCGCCCCTAAGCTATGCGCGCCGTCAACGGGAGGGCTGAAATAGCCGTCGCTGCATAAAATAGTATTCAACGCGCGGCTGTTTTCACTTGCTGCCAGCAGTGTGATTTGTCCGCGCACCGGCTGTGTGCTGGTGTGTTGGCATTGCGGCAAATGTTTGGCATCGTTTGCACTGGCGATTACGACAATATCAGCCGCATGTGTGTTTTGTTGCATATCGGTGGCTTGCCATAACGTGCCTGTGTTCGACAGCGCCGTTATTCTGCAAGACGTCAGTACTGAAATTTGTGGGTGTTGCGTTAAGCGCGCCAGTAAAACGCTGGGTTTCACCCATCCTGCCTGCGGAAAATATAGCGCTGAATGGTTAATGCTGACCCCTGCAATTTGACTGGCTTCGATTGGGTTAACCAGCTTTGCAGCAATATTCAATGCAGAATTTTCGCGCAAAATCACCGCAACTTTAGAGATGCGCGCGAATTCTCTGGCGTTGTAACCCGTTTGCAGCATACCGCAAGCATTGAATGCCGCGGCAGGTAATGGCAATGATTGATAAAAATCTAGACTATAAAGAAATGCCGCTAATGCAAAGGTGCTGAGTGCATCATTGCCACTTACGCGAGGATAGAGCATCGCACATGGGTTACCCGATGCTTCCAAGCCTATGTTTTCATGTTGATCAATCAGCGTGACGTTAATGCCGCGCTGTGCCAGCGCGTATGCTGTGCAGCAACCTGCAATGCCACCGCCAATCACAATGGCGGTTTTAGTTGTCATTGGCTTGGCTCGTCATCACACCTTGTAGCATCTCACGCTTTTTTCCAAAGCCGGTGCGCTTTTGTGTGCTAAATCCCACCGCAGCAAGATTTCGCCGGACTTGGCCTGCGCTGGTAAAGGTGGCAAACGTGCTGCCGATGGTTGATAGTCTGGCCATTTGCTGAAACAGTTCGATTTGCCACATGTCAGGATTTTTAGCAGGGGAGAAGCCATCCAAGAACCAAGCATCCACAGTATGGTGGGTTTGGCGAAATTGCGTTGTTGCATCACCAATCAGCAGGTTTAAATGTACACGGTTTTGAAAGAGCTCTAGCGGTTGATTGTTATGTATTAACTGCTCATAACTTGCCAGTAAATATTGGCTAAATTCAGTTAACGTCGGCCAAAGTGCAAGTGATGACGTTAAATCTTGCAAGTTTAAGGGATGTTTTTCAGCGCTGATATAATGCAAAGTAGCTGTTGCTGGTGCGATTTCCAGCCATAATTTAACCGTGCTAAGAAAATTTAATCCAGTACCAAAACCTGTTTCAGCAATCGTAAAATGTGGGGCTTTAAGCCCTTGCCAGCGCCGCGGTAAATCATTGCCTTGCAAGAATACATAGTCGGTTTCAAGTAAGCCATTGTCGCTTGAAAAATATACATCTTGATAAGTGCTGGCATACGGTTGGCCGTTGCGCCATTCAAGTTTTGCAGGGGAATAGTGGGTCATATTTTGTTCAATACGCGCAATTTTTTGCTTATTTTAACGCGCTTATCGTAACCTGTTGCAGTTTTATAAGTGATGATAGTGACAGTTTTTTTGCGGATTTTGTTTGCAATAAAATAAGCATTTTTAACCTGTTTTTAATCACAACCTTTTTCGATGCTCTGAGAGCCTTATGAATAAAGGCTTCCAGAGCATAAATTTTTTCTCGAGCGAAATTACGCTTAATATTTGTTGTTTTTAGTATAAAAATAAACGGTAGAAGTCAGCTGGATTTTTTATGGTTCAGAGTCTTTTTTTGCATCATTTAATCTGGCCAGGCGAATGGCTTCTTGAAATTTTGCATTTTCAATTTCTCGCATCACGCCACGCATATCAACGGCTTTCTCTTGCTCAGCAAATTGGCCAGTCAGTGGCGAGTCAATTTTCAAGTCGCCGCGCGTATACAAGGCCCAGATTTCTTTGCCATATTGGCTGGCTTTGAGTTCTGGCGCAAATTGCCCAAAGTATGTGGCGAGGTTATTCACGTCGCGCAAAAGCATTTCTTTGGCGTGATTGTTTCCTGCAGCGTCTACCGCTTGCGGCAGGTCAATAATCACAGGGCCTTCACTGCCAACCAAAATATTAAATTCAGATAAATCCCCATGTACAATGCCAGCACAAAGCATGCGTACAACTTGCTGAATTAAAAAAGCATGGTATTCAAGCGCGGTTTCATGGCTTAGTTGAACATCATTTAAACGCGCCGCCGCATTGCCGTCGTCACCTGTGACGAGCTCCATCAGCAACACACCTTCGTAAAAATTGTAAGGCGTAGGAACGCGCACCCCTGCGTTGGCTAGGCGATACAAGGCATCGACCTCGGCACTTTGCCAGGCGGCCTCTTGCGAAGCGCGCCCATATTTGCTGCCTTTTTGCATGGCGCGGGCTTGACGGCTATTTTTAACCTTTCGCCCCTCGGTATAGTCTACGCTTTGTCTGAAACTACGTTTATCAGCCTCTTTGTAAACCTTGGCACAACGTACTTCATCATCGCAGACCACCACATACACTGTGGCTTCTTTGCCGCTCATCAACTGACGCGTCACGTCGTCAATCAGCCCGTCTTCAACAAGCGGTTGTAATCGGTTAGGGATTTTCATATCAGTGGAAGATTATGCAAATGCTGAAATTTTATGTTGGCGCAGTTTTTCGTACGCGGTCAATAGTTTTTGATGCATGTGGCTACCTTCCATATTGTCACCTAAATTATTTAAGCCAAAATACTGCGCTTGCTGTGAAATAAGTTGCTGCGCCTGTTGAAAAACATCTTGGCCATACATCAGTTGCAAGTTAGCTTCAAAGTGTACGCTACCGTTAAGCTCAATATCTAATTGTAGGATGTTGGCAACACAGCGGTATACGCTTGCACGGTATGGCGTAATCTCGTTAAATTGCGCTAACCAGGCACAGCCATCCAATGTTTCTACAATGCGCCCGCTCGCTAATGCAGCAAGCGTTTTAAGCTCACCCACGCGTAAATCAGCCCAAGTAGTGTTCGGATCAGCACATAGGCCAATTAATGTGGTCACGGGCAACTCTTCTGCCAAATCTAAATCGAGCAAAATTTCTAGTAATGCAGCAGACTCCACTGACTTTAGATTTTGTAACTTT
>JAKPIR010000088.1 GCA_029549705.1 Pseudomonadota bacterium
ACATCTTGAGAGGATTTAATTTATTAGATTTAATATATTAAATACTAAAATAATAGGCTATTATAGGTTGGCATAACCATGCATATTATTCGGCTGTGCGCCAACACGGGTGCGCAATTACATTTGGTGAAACCGCTCGGATTTTCGCTTGAAGACAAGCAGCTTAAACGTGCGGGGCTGGATTATCACGAATATTCAACAGTACAAGTGCATGAAAATTGGCAGGCCTGCAAAGCTGCATTGGTGGGGAAACGCATGTTCGCACTGACTACCAAAGGCAGCAGCAATTATGCACAAACAGCTTTTTTGCGCGACGATGTGTTTGTGTTTGGCCCAGAAACGCGTGGCTTGCCTGAAGAAATTCGTAGTGAATTTACAGCAGAACACCGCCTACGCTTACCCATGCTACCAGATAGCCGCAGCCTAAATTTATCGAATTCCGCCGCAGTGTTACTTTATGAGGCTTGGCGGCAGGTTGGTTTTGAAGGTGGGCTGTAATTTACTTACGGCGCATACCGCGCAAAGTAAATAGCAAAATAATCGACGGCAACCACACCCAAAGTAACTCTGATTGAATCACCCGCCAGCCCCGTGCGCTAAAAAAATTAGCAATGCCAATGGGTGAAACGGCAATCGGCCGATAATCAAAAAACACGCGCTCGTTTGAATACGGCCAATAAAGCGCAACGCCTAAGCCGCCGCTGGTGAGCATATCCAGCAAAGGGTGCGACACTACTGCAATGAATGTGAGTAAAAATACCACCCATGCGCGGCTTTTTAACAGGCGTGCAAAACACATCGCCAACAGAGCAACTAACACCGCAAACGCAATAGAATGGGTAAAGCCGCGATGCCCCCATTGCGAGGCGTAGGCAATGCCTAACTTAAAGCCTATGGTGTCAAAGTCAGGCAAAATGGCGCAAAAGGTGGCAAAGAAAAACAAGCGTCGGCTGACGATTTTACCTACACCCAAACTGGTGGCTATAGGCACGGCAACGTGTGAAAAAATGGTAGGCATTGGTGTTTAGTGCGTTGTTGATGAAGTGCTAAGCGTAAAGCACTTGTGTGAAGTGAGTATGAAGTAACAGGTATTTTAAATGGCTAATCTCCGCCTCCGCCACATCCTCCCCCACAACCGCCCCCGTCACTGCCACCACCATCTCCGCCGCCAGCAGCATCACTAAAACCACCTGAACAGCCGCTACCGCCTCCACAACCACTGCCACTTCCCGAAAAATCGCCAACACAGCAAGTGCCGCTAGCGCTGGCTAACTGTTCATCCGTGTGGCAATCCAGCGCATATTTTCTGCCATTGACGATATTTAATTCCATATCAATCGCAAATAACAAGGGCAATTTATGTGGTTTTTTAGGGTAAATATACTCTTGCTGGCAGGCAAACCACCATGTGCGGCGCAAGCTTTCGGCTCGTTCACCTTGTTGTTGAATCGCCACAAGTTCAGCTTGATGTGCGCTACTCGAATAAGGCGCATCTGAAAAGCTTTGCAGTGGCACAGCGGGGATATGATGAAAAAACTTGCCGAATGCGGCTTTGCAAAAACGCGCATAATTTTGCGTATATAAAATAAACTCATGCCATAAATCATCCACCACTTCTGACGGCATGGCTACATGGCGATGCCCAGACAAATGATAGGCCATAAAATATTGGCGCATGGCTTTATCTACCAATTGCGCATCTGCCAAGCTTAAAGTGGGGTGTTTTTTGATGAGTTTGAGCAACAAACCTGCGGGTAAAACGTAAAGACGAATTTCTTCTTCACGTTTGTTGGCAATCAACTTGCGGTATTTTTTTATTGCAATCCAAATGGCTAAAAACGTGACGAATACTGCTAAAAAAGCATACACACCGTAAATAATCGCAATAAATATTAACGCTGGAATAGTAAAGATGACTAATAAAGTAACTAGACACCCTTCCAGTTGTTCGCGCATTAAATCGCCTCAGGTTTTTGTTCGCGCCCCAGCAAATCCGTCACGGCATCTTTGGCACTTTTGCCGTTAGATAAAGCTTGATTGACTTCATAGGTAATCGGCATGTCCACGCCGATGGTTTCAGCGCGGCGCATCACTTCACGCGCGGTGTTGACGCCTTCCGCTACATGGCCTAAACCTTGCAGAATATCAGCAAGCGACTTTCCGCTGGCGAGTTGCAACCCTACTTCACGGTTGCGCGAATATTGGCCTGTACAGGTTAAAATTAAATCGCCCACGCCTGCGAGCCCCATAAAGGTTTCAGTTGAAGCGCCTAGGGCCACACCAAAACGGGTGATTTCTGCAAGCCCTCGCGTAATTAAAGCCGCGCGGGCATTGTTGCCAAAACCCATGCCATCACTAATACCGGCGGCAATCGCCATCACATTCTTTAACGCACCGCCCACAGAAACCCCAATCACATCGGTGCTGTGATACACCCGCAGATTTGCTCCGTGTATTAGCAAGGCGGCTTCGTTTGAAAATGCCTCATTCGTTGCAGCCAGCGTGACCGCCGTTGGCAAACCACGCACAAGTTCAGCCGCAAAACTGGGGCCTGATAACGCGCCCCAATGCTGCCCAGTTTGTTTGGGGTCACCTAATTCTTCCAGCGCCACTTCGTAGGGTAATTTTGCGGATTGTGGCTCTAGGCCTTTGTGCGCCCAAATAATCGGCTGTTGACTGCCAAGCGCTTTGAGGTCTTGCAGTATGCCGCGAAAACCAGCAGTTGGCACGACGGATAGAATTAAATCAGCGCCAGAAATGGCAACCGCCAAATCATCTTCCACTTGCAATTGGTCATTAAATTTGAAGTCGCCTAAATACAGTGGGTTAGCGCGCGCTTTGCGCATGCCTGACACATGTCCGGCGTTACGCGCCCAAAGGCTCACCAAATGACGCTCACTGATATTCATGGCCAGCGCCGTACCCCAAGCCCCCGCGCCTAAAACCGCGATTTTACGCACCTGCTGATTTGCCAGGGTTTCGCCAACCATTTATTGATACCCCCAAGTGGATGAAAGCAAAATATAGCCTGACAGACCATCACGGTGTTTCACTTTTAACCAACCGCGATTCAACTTAGGGTCAGCCACCTCAAGCAACACGTCTTTTTCAACTGTTGCTAATAACGCTGACGTTGCATCTGCACTTTGGCGAATTTCTGCATTATTTTGTGTAATCAACACGGTGCGCTTATTGGAAAGGTTTTTAGACTCAACCCAATTTAAACTGCCTTGGGCATCGCGCACCTTCAGCCAATCACCTAAATTTACCACCACTTCAACAGGGTAATTTTGACTGAGCAACAATACCTTTGTTGCGGCGCTTGAGGGCGCGTCATACAGCGTGGCTTTTGGTTGCGCTATTGAACGAAAGTCTAGTGCTAACGCTGTTAACGGCATCAGCACTAACAAACCGACGAAGGCTGCTTTGAGTTTAATTTGCAATCACCTTAAATGTAACAAAAATTAATGCTTAGCCTCGGCTTCAGCTTGCTGTTGTTTTTGTTGCGCGTATAAAGCTTCAAAGTTGATAGGGTTAAGCAATACAGGCATAAAACCAGCGCGTACCACTAAATCAGATACCGCTTCACGCGCGTAAGGGAACAAAATATTCGGGCAAGTAATGCCGATAATCATATCTAAATTATCATCTGGTACGTTACGAATTTGGAAAATTCCTGCTTGTTCAACCTCTACCAAAAATAGCGTTTTATCCGCAATTTTTGAAGTCACTGTCACCTTAATTGCCACTTCATATACGCCATCATCAAGCCCTTGTGCGCGGTTGCTTAATTCAATGCCCACTTGTGGCTGCGTACGGTCTGTGAAAATTTGCGGCGCATTAGGAATTTCTAATGAAGCATCTTTGACATAAATTTTTTCAATGCTAAAGCCAGGTTGCGCTTGTTGTTCTGCTGGTGCGTTATCTTCTTGTGCCATAATTTTCTACTTAAAATGTTTAAATGCCTGCCGAACCTTCTGGCAAACCTTCAAGGTTAAAAAAAATACTACTCTTTATTATGTTAAGCTATTTTATCAGGTTTTAACGGACTCTAAACGATTTAGACTAACAGCGGGTCAAGCCCACCTGCCAAATCCAATGCACGTAAATCATCAAAGCCACCAATATGACGCTCACCAATATAGATTTGCGGCACGGTACGCCGGCCTGTTTTTTGCATCATTTCATCACGTTTTTCGGGTTGTAAATCAATACGAATTTTATTGATATCTGCCACGCCTTTGCTGCGCAGCAACCGCTCTGCGTTGATGCAATAAGGGCACACGGCAGTAGCATACATGGTAATGACTGGCATTAGCCCTCAACCTTCTCAGCAGGTTTAGCTGTTGCTTTTTTTGCTGATGACTGAGATGTTACTACTGGCAATTTTGCATTTAGCCATGCGTCCAAGCCACCTTGCAGGTTATTGACTTGCGTAAACTCCGCTTTACGCAGAATCTCACAAGCCTTGGCAGAGCGCGTGCCTCGCTGACAATTGACTAAAACCGCCTTATTTTGATATTTTTTCAACTCATTTAATTTAGCTGGCAAATCATCTAATGCAATATGCTTAGCCTCGGCAATGTGCCCTGCGGCAAATTCTGCGGCATCACGTACATCCAACACCACAGCGTTTGAACGGTTAATCAAAGTGACTGCTTCAGCAGGGCTTAAATTCGGCACGCCGCTCGCGCTTTTTTTTACGCCAGGCCACAACAGCATAAGGCCAGAGCCCAACACCAGACCTATTAACAAAATATTATTTTTAATAAATTCCACAAACTTCCTCTCGATGATTGATTTCGCAATATGGAAGTGCATCTCGACACGCACAACACTATTTTTAGCTTATCTATCACATGGCATAAAAATTTTAAAAAGCGATTTTACGTGGAAATACGCTAAAATAGTGGCAATCTCTCTAAAATATTCAAACTTAATTTCTCAAGCAATTAAAGGTGAAAATCATGTTACCCGCAACCAATCTCACTCCCGTATGCTTACTCATTTTAGATGGTTTTGGTTATCGCGAAGAGACTGCCAATAACGCCATTGCCCTTGCGCGCAAGCCCAATATTGATGCACTTTGGAACAACATGCCGCACACCTTGATTAACGCCTCAGAGCATTACGTTGGCTTGCCAGATGGGCAAATGGGCAACTCTGAAGTTGGGCATTTGAATATTGGTGCAGGACGCGTGGTGTTTCAAGATTTTGAGCGTATTAACAACAGCATTAAAACAGGTGAGTTTTTTGAACACCCTGCACTTAAATCTGCACTGTTAACCATTAAAAATAACAATAAAGCGCTGCATATTTTGGGCTTACTGTCAGATGGCGGTGTACATAGTCACTACGAACACATTTACGCCATGCTGGAAATGGCTAAAAAGCTCGCTTTAACCAAAGTATACGTCCATGTATTCTTAGATGGGCGAGATACGCCGCCCGTGAGTGCTGCGCCCTATATTGCAGCGCTTGAAGCAAAAATTCAGTCATTAGGCGTTGGCAAGATTATTTCAGTAAGCGGGCGTTTTTACAGTATGGATCGCGACAAACGCTGGCCTCGTGTTGAGGCGGCATATGCACTCATTACCGAAGGCATAGGTGAATTTACTTTTGCAACCGCTAATGACGCCCTGCAGGCCGCCTACGCGCGTGGTGAAAATGATGAGTTTGTAAAATGCACGGCAATTCGCAAACCCAATGAAACTGCCACGCACTTAGAAGATGGCGATTTAGTGGTACATATGAACTTTAGATCTGACCGCGCACGCCAGCTCACGCACTCTTTATTAAGTGAAGAATTTGATGGTTTTCACCGCCGTCACGTACCACAATTATCAGGCTACTTTACGCTTACCATGCACGACGCGAAAGAAACCAAAGCCACGGCGATTTTTCCACCTTTTGCCGTTAAAAACACCTTTGGCGAATATCTTTCAAGCTTGGGTTTAACGCAGTTACGCATTGCCGAAACTGAAAAATACCCACATGTCACCTTCTTTTTTAATGGCGGCGAAGAAAAAGTATTCGTAGGGGAAGATCGAATTTTAGTGCCTTCACCGCAGGTAGCCACCTATGATATGCAGCCAGAAATGAGCGCGTTCGAGTTAACCGAAAAACTGGAAGAAGCGATTTTAAGCCGCAAATATAACGCCATTATTTGCAATTATGCCAATGGCGACATGGTGGGCCACACCGGCAGTCTGCAGGCAGCCATTGCAGCCATTGAGACCTTGGACACTTGCGTTGGGCGCATTGTGAACGCCATGCAAAGTATTGATGGAGAAGTCATTATCACCGCCGATCACGGCAACGCGGAGCTGATGTTTGATGCCGAAAACAATCAACCGCATACGCAGCACACCACCAATAAAGTGCCATGTATCTACGTCGGGCGTGAAGCCACCTTAGCCGACGACGGTGCGCTTTCTGACTTGGCACCTACTTTATTGCACCTGATGGGCGTAGCGCAACCCAGTGAAATGACAGGTAAAAATCTTGTGCATTTTAAATCAACCAACTGACATTAGAATTAGCCGCAGATTAACGCCAATGCACGCAGATTATATGCTTCACTCGGCAAATATTTTTAGCCGTTTGTTATCTTTAAAAACAGTGCCTAAATTTTATTTAAGCATGCTGATTTTACTGCTCTTGCTTGCGCCTGCCGCACAGGCTGCCAAGAAAATTGATGAGTCCAAGCAAGATTTAAACGAAGTCAAAGCGCGCATTGAGTCGCTCAAAAAGGAACTCGACCAATCACAAGAGGCGCATAAAGATGCAGCAGACGCGCTTAAAGAAAGTGAAGTGGCGATTAGCATTGCTAACAAAAAACTTTATGAAATCAATAATAAACAGCAAATTAACAAAAAGGCACTCAGTCATTTAGAAAAACAGTCCTACGCCACCAACCAGGCTTTAAGCCATCAGCAAAAACGTCTCAGTAGTCAGTTGTACCAACAATACACGCGTGGCGAGCAGAGTTACGCGCAAATCATTTTGCAAAATGAGCAGCCCAGTGCCATTGCTCGTGATGTACAGTATTTCTCATATGTTGCAAAAGCGCGCGCTGAACTGATTCAGGACATGCGTCGCAATTTGGAGAAAATCAATCAACTCAATGAAGAAACCGCATCTAAGCTCAAAGAAGTCTCTGAACTGCAACAAAAGCAGCTTGAAGAGAAAAAAGCCTTAGAAAATCAAAAACAAGCCAAGTCAAAAGTTGTGAGTACACTTTCACAACAAATTGCCGCACAGCGCAATGAAATTCAAATGCTTAAACGCGATGAAAAAGCGCTTTCTGATTTGGTTGAGCGGCTTGCTAAAATCGTGCCGCCGAAAAAGAAAGTTGTCAAAAAAGCAACAACGCCCAAGCCTGGCAAACAAGAATCTGATACAAGCAAATCAGTGCCAAACAAGCAAGCTGAGGAGGATGTCATTGAGAACGATGATGAACCAAGTGCCGATGACGGTCTTGTCGGCTCCAACTTTGCTGCACTTAAAGGCAAGCTGCGGTTGCCAGTACGCGGTGAAGTGACCAACCGATTTGGTGCTTCCCGCCCTGATAGCGGCATTTCTTGGAAGGGTCTCTTCATCAAAGCAGTTGAAGGGGCTGAGGTAAAATCCATCGCCACGGGTCGCGTAGTATTTGCGGACTGGATGCGTGGTTTTGGTAACTTAATTATTGTTGACCACGGTAGCGGCTACATGAGTTTGTACGGCAACAATCAAGCCGTGCTCAAGCAAGTGGGCGACACAGTGCAGACGGGCGATGCCATTGCCTCAGTAGGGAACACTGGCGGCAACGAAACCAATGGGCTTTATTACGAATTGCGCCGCCAAAGCAAACCGTTCGACCCGTTAAGCTGGAGCAGAGTCAACTGAGTTTAAACTGTCATTTAAATCGCCAGTTTACGCTCGAGCGATTTTGACTGCCCTGCAAGCCTTTATTTACAAGGCTTGCAGGGCAGTTATAAAGGGTTGTATGAATTTATGCAGACAAATGGCTTATAAATTATTGTCTTTATTTATGTGCTATTAGCCTTTAATTTCTCATCAAATCAAGTGAATAGGCAAACAGAATCTACTAGAGACTTAAATGGCACTACACGTGATTTTCAATAAATTATCTATATAACTGTTGACATGGTTTCCATATTTATGGAAATATAGAAACATGAATACTAAATCTGCTGTTTTATTACTTGCATCCATTGCTCAAGAAGCGCGTCTGGAGATATTCAGGCTACTGGTTCAAGTTGGGGCTGATGGTTTGGCTGCTGGCGTGGTTGGAAAAACATTGCAAATACCACCAAGCACATTGTCTTTTCATCTAAAAGAGTTAAATATTTCCGGGCTTGTGAAATCGCGCCAAGTGGGTCGATATATTTATTATTCTGCGAATTATGAAGAGATGAATAGCCTACTTGCCTACCTCACGGAAAACTGTTGTGCTAGCAAAGCAATTTGTTACCCAGATGTGATATGTAATGAAACTCATTAAAATTAATTAGTGATTTGAGAACCCAATGAACATTCTATTTTTATGTACAGGCAATTCCTGCCGCTCAATCCTAGGTGAAGCAACTTTCAACCACTTAGCTCCGTCAGGCTGGATAGCCATGAGCGCAGGGAGTAAGCCCGCTGGCTATATACACCCACGCTCACTGGCATTATTAGCGCGTGAAGGCATATCCACAGAGGGTTACCATAGCAAATCATGGGAAAACCTGCCAGCCACGCCTGATATTGTGATTTCAGTATGTGGTAATGCAGCAAATGAAACCTGCCCAGCTTATCTTGGTCCACTATTAAGAAGCCATTGGGGTGTTGAAGACCCAGCACATGCAACTGGCACCAATGATGAGATCGATGCGGCATTTGTTAAGGCATACAGAATTCTGCGCGCACGTATTGAAGCCTTTCTAGCTTTACCACTCGAAACACTCAAGCATGACAAGGCTGCACTTAAAGCTGAGATGGATAAGATTGCAGCTAATATTAATTAAGGAAATATCATGACTAAATCAATACAAGTATTTGACCCCGCAATGTGCTGTAGCAGTGGTATATGCGGAACAGAAGTCGATCAGCAATTAGTAAGTTTCTCTGCCGATGCAGATTGGGCTAGAAATAACGGCGCACAAATTGAACGCTTCAATCTTGCGCAACAACCAATGGATTTTGCTAATAACAAGGTGGTGCGGGACTTTCTCGAGCGATCTGGTCAGGAAGCATTACCGCTTATTCTGGTTGATGGTGAGTTTGCCTTGGCTGGTCGTTATCCAAATCGCATTGAGCTTGCACGCTGGGCTGGAATAGCCTCTGTGGTTGAAGTGCAGCCAGTATCTGGATGTTGCAGTGGCGGCAAGTGCTGTTAATCGCACAACAAACTTTAATTCAATCTTAAGGTAAATTAGATGCTATTTCTTGAACAACCACCTCGTTTTCTTTTCTTTACTGGTAAAGGTGGTGTAGGTAAGACTTCTATTGCCTGTGCAACCGCCATTCAATTAGCAGAGCGCGGAAAGCGTGTACTGTTAGTGAGTACGGATCCTGCGTCTAACGTTGGTCAGGTATTTGGTATTAGCATCGGCAATCATATTACCGCCGTTCCTGCAGTACCGAATTTAGCCGCACTTGAAATAGATCCTCAAGCTGCCGCGCAGGGTTATCGTGATCGTATCGTTGGACCCGTGCGTGGCATCTTGCCTGATGATGTTGTTAAGGGCATTGAAGAGCAGCTTTCAGGTGCTTGTACGACTGAGATTGCGGCATTTGATGAGTTCACTGCACTACTGATTGATTCACCTGTCACTGATGATTACGATCACATTATTTTTGATACTGCACCGACTGGGCACACGATTCGCCTGTTACAACTACCTGGTGCATGGAGCGGCTTCCTAGAAGAAGGTAAAGGTGATGCTTCTTGCCTTGGCCCTCTAGCCGGGCTTGAAAAACAACGTGAACAATACAAAGCCGCTGTGGATGCACTTGCAGACGGTAAGCGTACAAGACTGATATTAGTCGCACGTGCTCAACAATCCACATTGCGTGAAGTTGCCCGCACACATGAAGAGCTGGCAGGTATTGGCCTGAAACAACAGCATTTGGTCATCAATGGCATTCTGCCAAGAATTGAGGCTGAAACTGATACGTTGGCAGCCGCTATTTACAAGCGTGAACAGACTGCATTAAATGCTATTCCAGAAGTATTGAAGCAACTACCGCAAGATTTAGTCGCACTTAAAGCCTTCGACTTGGTTGGTCTTGATGCTTTACGTCAACTATTAACAGACACGCCTTATCAACAGCATGGAAACAATGAATCAGCTATTGAAGTAGATAAGCCGAGCCTATCTCAGTTAGTAGATAGTAT
>JAKPIR010000100.1 GCA_029549705.1 Pseudomonadota bacterium
ATTGGCTGGGTTGATGTTTGCGCGCTCTTCAAACGCGGCTTCAATAATGCTTTGACGTGGGTCCATGAGGCTCTCTGATGAAAGGAAAATTAAACAAACAAGTATTTTAACCTATATCAAGCAATCGCCAAAAACAAAAAAGCGCGTTATTGCAACGCGCTTTTTTGTAACGAATAAATTTAGCCGTAAACTTATTTGGTACGTTTGGCAGCCTCGTAGAGCGGTCTTACTTTAGGCGCAAGTGCTTTAAGTTCCGTTATGCGGTTTTCACTGGCTGGGTGGGTGCTAAAAAATTCTGGCGGCGCACTTTTAGATTGAGCGCCCATTTTTTGCCACAAAGTTACTGCGGCATCCGGGTTGTAGCCTGCACGAGCGGCTAACTCCAAGCCAATTTTGTCTGATTCGCGTTCTTGTTCGCGTCCGTTTGGTAGGGCAAAAAAGAGTTGGCTACCCATGCCGGCACCTTGCATAATTGCGCCACCAGCCGCACCCTTGGTCACAAAAGCCGAGAGTGCCTGCAGGCCAAACTGCTGCACATAGGCTTGCGACATGCGCTCGCGACCATGCTCACGTAAGGCGTGGGCGATTTCGTGGCCAATTACTGCCGCGAGTTCATCATCGGTGGCGTTGAGTTTTTCAATCAGGCCGGTGTACACCATAATTTTGCCGCCGGGCATACAGTAGGCGTTGACCTGTTCATCTTTTTCTACGTTCACTTCCCAATTCCATTGCGCTGCATCTGGCCTAAAGACGCCAACCTGTGCAATCAGGTGATTGGATATTGTACGCACGCGCTCAAGTTGCGCGGCATCGGCATTGAGGGTATTTTTCTTTTTTGCCGTCTGTAAAGTTTCTGTGTAGGCTTGGGCTGACATTTTATCGACCGAGCTAGAAGGAAGAAGCATAAATTGAGAGCGCTTTACCCCTGAAACACTGTCTTTTGTGGTGGTGGCACAACCGCTAAGTTGTAATGAAAGTAGGGCGAAAAGTACAAGGGCAATTTTTTTCATGAGCGTTTCCTTAATGCAAAAATTCCATAAAGCGAAGCAAGTTTCATTAACGCATATGTGCTGATTTGGTTGAACGAAAAAATAAATTTTTAGCTGCAAACCCAGTTTGACTCTATTTAAGCTACGCGGCAAGCTCGACAATATTTTGAGTTGCGAGTCAAGCCCGACTATATTTTAAGTTGCGCACCAAGTTCGACTATATTTTAAGTTGCGAACCAAGTTCGACAACGCGGTTCGGCGGTAATTTAAACTGGTTGGTAATCGTTTCAGCACTTCTGAATAACCCAATAAATATTTTTTTGCGCCAGGTGGCCATGCCAAATTTTTCGCTGGCAATGAGAATTTCTTTGCCAATAAAATAAGAAGTATCCATGGCTTCTAACACCAGGCCCTGCTCGCGACAACTTGCCAAATCACGTGGCAAATCAGGGTCATCTTTAAACCCATAGTGTACTGTCACTTTGTAAAACTCATGCGGCAGGGTTTCTAGGGTGACGCGCTCCTCAAGAGAAGTGTGCGGGTAATCTAAAAACTTCACGGTCAGGATGACGACTTTTTCATGCAACACTTTATTGTGCTTGAGATTGTGCAGCATTGCGTGCGGCACGCCATCTGGGTTAGGGGTCATGAAAATGGCATTGCCCGGCACACGCGTCGGCGGATGCGCGCCTATGGCTTCAATAAAAGGCGCCAACTCCATGGCCTCATTTTTAAGCCGAGTGTAGACCATGGTTCGACCGGTTTTCCACGTAAGCATGAGTGTGAAAATGATAATGCCAAGCACCAGTGGCACCCAGCCGCCATCTGGAATTTTTAATACATTGGCGCTAAAAAAGGCGATGTCGATGGTTAAAAATAAAATCACCAGTGCGCCCGTGCGCAATTTGCTCCAGCCCCACATGGAATGAAACACAAAGCCCGCCAGCAAAGTGGTAATGACCATGTCGCCTGTCACCGCAATTCCGTAAGCGGCAGCCAAATTGCCAGAAGATTGAAAGCTGACCACTAATACCATAACGGCCAGCATCAGGCCCCAGTTCACGCGTGGCATGTAGATTTGCCCTTCTTCATTTTCAGAAGTGTGCTCGACATGCATGCGCGGCAAAAAGCCTAATTGCAGCGCTTGGCGTGACACTGAAAATGCGCCAGTAATCACAGCTTGCGAAGCAATCACGGCGGCCATGGTGGCTAAAATAATCAATGGATACAGCATCCACGCAGGGGCAAGCAGATAGAAAGGATTTTTGATGCTGTTCGGATCAAGTAGCACCAGTGCGCCTTGCCCGAAATAATTCAGAATCAGCGCAGGCAATACAAAACCGAACCAGGCCAAGCGAATTGGAACGCGTCCAAAATGGCCCATATCCGCATATAAGGCTTCAGCCCCGGTGACGGCCAGCACCACCGCGCCTAAGCCCACAAAAGCAATCCAAGGGCTGACGGCAAAAAACTGAATGGCGTAGATGGGGTTAAGCGCATGCAAAATCGATGGGTTTTGCATAATGCCTAAAAAGCCCAACACGCCCAGTGTGCCAAACCAAAGAAGCATAATCGGGCCAAAAAAAGCACCGACGAGTGCGGTGCCTTTACTTTGCGTCCAGAATAAGCCAAATAGCACGATAAGGGTAATGGGCAAAATCATGGGGTGTAAAATCGGCGCGGCGAGCTCCAGTCCTTCAATCGCTGACAAGACAGAAATGGCGGGTGTAATCATGCCGTCCGCATAAAACATACAGGCACCCAAAATGCCCAGCGTCATTATGATTTTGCGTTTTTGCACATTACCTTCAGCACTCTGGCTTGCCAGTGCCAGTAGCGCCATAATGCCGCCTTCACCACGGTTGTCGGCACGCATGATAAAGGCAACGTATTTGACCGAAACAACCATAATGAGCGCCCACACAATCAGCGACAAAATGCCGTACATATTGGCTTCGGTCAAAGGTACGGGGTGCGTGCTCACCGAAAAAACTTCTTTGATGGTGTAAAGTGGGCTGGTACCAATGTCGCCAAATACAACGCCGAGCGCGGCTAAGGTGAGAACGGAAAGCTTGGATTTACTGCCAGTAGGAGATGACATTAAAATCAATATGCAAAATGACAAGAGCGCAATTATCTACCGAATTAAAAGCAAAACCAATCATAAATTGTAAATATTCTTAAAATATCGTTGCAAAAAAAGCGCTAAAATGAAACGAATTTTCTACCAATTTTAACCCCGAGAAAAAATTATGCCTCTAGAAGCCTTATAAATAAAGGTCTCTAGAGCATCGAAAAAGGTTGTACGTAAAATACGCGTCAAAAATGCTTTTTTTAGTGGTTCAGTGGTGAGATTTTGTCAATGGTTGCCGCGGCGGTGCCTACGCCAAATGTGAGGGTCACAACATCACCCGTCTGCAGTTGGTCAGCGGCACGCACAATTTCTCCCGACTGATTTTGCACAAAGGCAAAGCCGCGCGTGAGTACGGCTTGCGGGTTAAGATGAGCAAGGCTATTTTTTAAGCGCAATAAGTGTTGTTGGTGCGTTTGTAATTGCCGTTGCAAGCTGAGCGTCAGGCGTAATTTAAGTTGTTCTAATTGTTCTGCCTTGTTGGCAACTTGCTTTGCGGGCGAAACTAATCTGTGCGCTAAAAAATCCAGTTGTTGCGCATGCTGATTGAGCAGTGACTGCATCTGTTTTTGTAGATGATTATTTAAGTTAGTCAGCTGATTTTTAATGCTTTGTTGGTCTGCGCAGGCGAGTTCGGCAGCGGCTGTCGGCGTGGCTGCGCGAATATCTGCTACAAAATCACTGATGGTGAAGTCGGTTTCGTGCCCCACGCCACTGATGGTTGGAATGCGGCAATTGGCAATCGCGCGCGCGACAATTTCTTCGTTAAATTGCCACAAATCTTCAATGCTACCCCCACCACGGCAAATAATCAGCGTATCAACCTCAGCGCGTTGATGCGCAGTATGGATGGCTTGGCTAATCATTTCTGCCGCACCTTTGCCTTGTACTGGCGTTGGGTAAATAATCACTGGTATTGCGGGGTTGCGGCGCTTTAGCGTGGTGAGCACATCGCGCAGAGCGGCTGCATCAGGGGAGGTGACAATGCCAATTTTAGTGGGATGCTGTGGAATGGCTTGCTTGAAAGCCGTATCAAATAAGCCTTCAGCGTTCAATTTATTTTTAAGTCGTTCAAAGGCTTCAAACAGTGCCCCTAAACCCGCGCGCTGCACAAATTCCACCGTGAGTTGAAAGTCGCCCCGCGCTTCATACAGCGTGACGGTGGCACGCGCTTCAATTTTATCGCCCTCACGCGGGGTGAAATCGACATAGCTATTGCGGCCCTTGAACATGACACAACGCACTTGTGCGCCAGCGTCCTTGAGTGAAAAATACCAGTGTCCAGAAGCCGCGCGGGTGAAATTGGATACTTCACCCGAAACCCAAAATAGCGGAAAACTGATTTCAAGCACTTCGCGCGCTAAACGATTCAGTTCTGTGACGGTCAATACCTTTTGGTTAAGCAATAAACTAGGTTCTGTCATGGGGCGTTATCTATTACAATGTTCAATTGTTCGATTATAAGCGGGTTAAATGATGAAAATTCAAACAATCACAAAATTCTTGCAAGGTAGAACTGGCTATCTTTTGGGCTTTGTTGCGAGCTTTGGCTTGGTAGGCTTGGCGTTATGGATACAGACCCGATTTAACCTAGACCCGTGCCCACTGTGCATTACGCAACGCATTGTGTTTATGGTGTTAGGCGTATGCTTTTTAGTGGCGGCGATAGTGAATCGCTACCCTAGGTTTTTTGCAGGCGTGCAAGTGTTGACTGCTTTAGTCGGCATTGGCTGGGCCAGCCGTCATTGGTGGATTCAGGCGCATAAAGAAACCATGATTGCTGATTGCGGCGTGGGTTTTGATTATATGTTTGAAAATTTTCCGCTGAAAAAAGCCTTAAGTTTAGTATTTAAGGGGACAGGTGACTGCGCGGCCATAGACTGGACATTTCTAGGGCTCACCATTCCGCAAATGGCGCTGATTGCTTTTGTTGGCCTAGGCGGTTACGCGGTGTATTTAGTTAAATTAAACCAAAAATAATATTGAGAAGTACATGTACAAAACGTTAGACCAATTTGTAGGCAACACGCCGCTGGTGCAGTTGCAAAGAATGGGTGGAAATTCCAGCAATACCATTTTGCTGAAATTGGAAGGCAATAACCCGGCTGGCTCGGTGAAAGATAGGCCTGCGCTTTCTATGATAATGCGCGCCGAGGCGCGTGGTGATATCAAGCCGGGTGATACGCTAATTGAAGCCACTAGTGGTAATACAGGCATTGCACTGGCCATGGTGGCGGCCATGCGGGGCTATAAAATGGTGCTGGTGATGCCTGAAAATCAAAGCATAGAACGCCGCCAAAGCATGAAAGCCTACGGTGCCGAATTGGTATTAACGCCCAAAGATGGCAGTATGGAATTGGCGCGTGATGTGGCGCTCAAAATGCAAGCCGAGGGCGAGGGCATTGTGCTAGACCAATTTGGCAATAGCGATAATCCACAAGCCCATTATGATGGCACCGGCCCGGAAATTTGGCGCGACACACAAGGTAGGGTGACGCATTTTGTTTCCAGTATGGGTACCACTGGCACGATTATGGGTACATCGCGCTACCTAAAAGAACAAAATCCTGATATTAAAATTATTGGTGTGCAGCCTGAAGAAGGCGCGCAAATCCCGGGTATTCGTAAATGGCCGGTGGAATATTTGCCTAAAATTTTTGACGCCGAACGTGTGGATGAGCTGATTTACGTGGGGCAAAAACAAGCTGAAGACACCACGCGTAAACTTGCTACGATGGAAGGTATTTTTGCAGGCATCTCAAGCGGTGGCGCACTTTACGCGGCATTAGCGCTTTCAAAACGGGTTGAAAATGCCACCATTGTGAGCATTGTGTGTGATCGTGGCGATCGCTATTTATCTACAGGCGTATTTCCCTCGTAATATGTGGCGGCTAGTCATGGCCTTGTTGCTGTGGGGCTTGCCGCAACTCAGCTTTGCCATTAGCCGAATTGAAATTAGTGCACAAACCGTTAGCTATGATGCGCTGGCCACCGCGTATGACGCTCGCGCGACGATAGACCTCAAGCGTCACACTATTGCAGATATTCACGCAAAAAAAATCGAATACAATCAACTTGAAGCACGCAATGCGCAACTGCATTTAGATGATCAGCCCAACGCTAAAATAAGCGTTTTGGCAGAAGTAAAACAAAAGCAAGACAAGCAATGGGCAAAGGCTAAGTTGCTTTGTATAGTGCCTAAAAACTTACAAAAAGACACTTG
>JAKPIR010000126.1 GCA_029549705.1 Pseudomonadota bacterium
AAAATATACCGCTGGACAACCTTGGGTCGGTGCAACACTCAGTCTATTTTCGCAAAGTAGCAAGTCTGAAAATTTAGATATGATTAGTAAAGATGGCTTTGGTAGCGTAGTTGCAATTGAACCATTGTCAAAAAATACCATTTGGTATAACAAAGAAAATTATACAATTTGGAGTGGGGTGTTGAGCACTTCATCTAATGTTATATATTATGGCACGCTAGATAGATGGTTTAAAGCCGTGGATGCTAAAACTGGTAAAGATTTATGGAGTTTTCGGCTAGGCTCAGGAAGCATATCAAATCCATTCACATATAGCATAAAAGGTCGGCAATATATTGGTACTTATTCTGCATGGGGTGGCTGGGCTGGAGTTGCTGTAAACTTGGCATACTGTGGAAGTGGTTGCGGAGCGTTAGGATTTAATGGCGAATTCGCTCAAGTTTTAAAACACAATGCTACACCCAGTAGTGGCGCAATCAACGTCTTCAGCCTATAAATCTCACTCACCCGTCATTCTGAGCATGGCGAAGAATCCAGTTTTTAGGTTTTAGAAAAAGCGCAAACGGCTGGATTCTTCGCGATGCTCAGAATGACAAAATTTGCGCGGTTCTTGATTTTGTCATCCGACGTATGAAAAATCTTAGGTTCGGCGCAATGCGCTACGCTTATTGTCGCCCTACATACGGCCTATAATTCTGTCTAAAATTGCTATCAATTTCCCCTCATCTTCTTTTGATGCTCTGGAAGCCTTGTAAATAAAGGCTTGCAGAGGCATAAAATTTTCTCGGGGGAATTTAGATTAGTTCAAACTGTAGCGCGCCACACTGAGTTCATTTGAGCGAGACAACTCCACCATCGCCTTTGCGCCGCTGCGCATTTTGCCCATTTCTGGTGGAATTAAAAACGTAATGGGTTGATTGGACTGGTTAGACGCCCCCGTGGCAATCTGCCATTGGCGCCATTCATTTTTAGGTGGAATTTCTGTAGAACCACGTAGACGGGCGGCTTCCAGCACGTTTTGTTTTTCTTCCCCCGCGAGTAAACTCCAAATTTCTACTGGCACCAACTTGGTTTCTTGCATCATGGGCAGGTCTTTTTCTTCTTCCGGCAGCGCTTCAGGTAAAGGCTCAATTTGTGCGGTAACAGGTTCAAAGCCGGCATTTAAAAACGCAATGGTATAGGGGTCAGGCTTGGCATTTTTTTTTGCAAGCGCTATCTGATTACGTTCATGCGCGTCCATCGCGCTGGCGGTGGCTTTATCCGCCCCTTGCAGCAAAATACTTTGCACAATCTGCTGACCAATAGAGCCGCCTAAACAGCCGGTCAGCAATAGCGTCATGGCCACGGTTGCTAACCATGGATACGTGGCAAGGCCTTTGATTTTGTCTGGTTTCGGTGTCATTTCTGCAATTGTAAATTCAATACAATCAATCAGTTAAATGCGGAAGGTAAGATTACCTCTAAATACTACGTTTGTATAGTAGTTTAGAAGTTTGCAACACAGGCGCGCATTGGTTTGTTGTATTTGAGCGAAAACGATTGTGTTTAAATGCAAACAACTTATTGGGGTAAAAAGAACATTTTTTGAGATGATTTTCAGGTGTAAAAAATAGGCATTGATCACCTGTTTTAAACATCAACCTTTTTTGATGCTCTGGAAGCCTTGTAAATAAAGGCTCGCAGGGCATAAATTTTTTCTCGAAGAGAATTAAGTCGTCAAATAGGGTTGAAAGCTACCAAAGTTAGGTCTAATCATCATCCTAAATTTTGTTAATTTTTGGTAGGCTGCACGGAGGTGCTACGCACGCTGATGATACCGCTTAAAATAATCAGGCCGATGGCAAGCCAAGACTCAACGTTAAGGTGCTCGTGCCACCAGAAAACGCCGATTAAACTTGCGAGTACCACCGTTAAATAAGCTAAACTTGCGACTACCAAGGTGTTGCCCGTGCGGTAGGCGCGTGTCATGGCCAGTTGCGCGATGGTTGCGGAAAGGCCTAGTCCTAGCAGGATTGGTAGATCTTGCCAGTCAATAACATGAAAACTGCTAAACAACATCCAGCCGCCTGCGCCTATGGTTGAAATAAGCGTGAAATAAAACACCGTGCGCCAATCGGGTTCGTTCAGATTGCCCAGTTGTTTAACATGCACATAGGCCCAAGCAGCACCCACGCCCGACAATAAACCAATGCTGCCCGCCAGCCAATCGTCCGAGTCAAGCGTTGGCTTTAAAAGTAAACTGATGCCTACAAAGCCCATGATTAATGTGAGCGCCAAGGTTTTTTTAGGCGGTTCATGCAGTAAAAATGGCGTCAAAATGGCTAAAAACAGGGGAGACGTGTAGTTAAGTGTAATTGCCGTTGCGAGTGGCAAGTGCGCAATCGCATAAAAAAACAGCACCAGTGAAACAAAGCCCACCAGCGCGCGTGAAACTTGTTTACCAAGATAGGGGGTTGCAAGCGGCTTTTTTTGTTGCAGTATATATAGCCAAATGACCAAGAGCCCAAATAGTGAGCGATAAAACACCAATTCGCTACTGCTAAATTTTTGCGCGCCGATTTTCACCAGCGCCCCCATCACGGCAAACCCAACCGCGGCCACCAGCATCCACAAGCTGCCAAGTTTAGGAAGGCCTTTTGGAGGCAAAAGATTAGGTGTTTTGATGATAAATGGCCGTTAATTTAGCTTAAAACATTAAAGTGCGATATGTGGAGCAAGTTGCGCACGGTACCATTGATGAAAATGGGCTAAACCGGTTTCCATCGGGTGTTGGTAAGGGCCGCGCTCATCTAAACCTTGGGCAAACAACGCTCGCCTGCCATCATGCATACGCTGACAAATGTCTTGGTCTTCAATGGCGGTTTCATTATAGGCTGCTTTTTGCGCGGCCACATATTCACTTTCAAAAAGAGCAATATCTTCTGGGTAGTAA
>JAKPIR010000179.1 GCA_029549705.1 Pseudomonadota bacterium
ATGGCGTTCCTAAAGCTAATTTCGGACTGTTTTTGAAGGAGTGCGAGTGGCGTTTTAACAACCCAACACCACAAGCACAGTTAGTACAATTGAAACAATGGGTTAAACAACATATGGGCTAGTTATCTAGGACAGCCCCTACAATTTTTATCATCAACTTCATCGCTAATCATTTTGTGATAGCGATTTTCTTCATGCAGGTAATATTCCTCATCTTGTTCGCCTGCAAAATCAATATAGTCCGCTAAGTTCTTTTCTCCCAAAAATCTACTAGTTGGGAAAGTTAATCGTCCATTTTTAAAGTGGTCGATTGAGAATGCCACCATGAACAAGCGATTGCGTTTTTGTGGCAATGGCGTCAAGTCATAACAATCTAGCTCAGCCGAACTTGATTCTCTAAACCAGTAACCCAAGCTTTTAAGCTCTTTGCTTACTTCTAAAAACCACGCGCCACCTTCTCCATTACGTAAATGTGGTGAATTTTCTAGCACAATTACTGAAGGTTTATTGTTACCAAATTCTTTTACTATTCGAATGATTTCATAAAAGAGTTGCCCGCGCTCATCATCAAAGCCTTTGCGTTCGCCCGCCATAGAAAAGCTTTGGCATGGGAAACCCGCATGTAATACATCTACAGGTTCAAGCTGATGCGTTTGAACTTTAACGTCTTTAATGCTTGCAGGCAAATCACCATCCATTACAATACGAACACCACTAATATTATGTTGATATGTTTGAACTGAAGCGGGGTTATTTTCTATCGCCCAAACCGTTTTAATGCCTGCCTGTGCAAAACCTAAACAAAAACCGCCAATACCCGCAAATAGTGCGCCCGCCTTTAATTCATTTTGTTGCATTTTGATTATTCAGTTTCATCTAAAACGAAAGTCTTTTTATTGGAAATATTGGAGGTTGAAAAAGCATGTTTAACATCATCTAACTCTTGTTGTAACGCCCTGATGATTTGTTTGGCTTGCAGTTCAGTGTATTCGTAATTTTGCTTATTCGCTAAATTACCAATAAGTTGAATATCCTTTAAAGTTTTGTTAACCCTTTTATTGGCTAGCTCAATAAATTTTTCAGATTTTCTTGTCATGTTTAAAATATACACTACATGCGGATAATATAGTATATATTTTAATAAAAAAGGGCAGAAACTCTGCCCTTTTTTATACCACTTGTCAGTAAAAAATCTAGTAATTAAACCTCTAACTGTGGACGACCTTTTTCTGGCCAATCTAGGTGGAAGAACTGGCCACGTGGGTGGTCTTTACGCTCGTAGGTATGCGCCCCGAAGTAGTCGCGCTGACCTTGCAGCAAGTTTGCTGGTAAGTCGGCACTCCGGTAACCATCGTAATACGCCATCGCAGCAGCAAAGCCTTGAGCAGGAATGCCATTGGTGACTGCCAAGGCAATCACTTTACGCCAGCCAGCTTGGCCATCGTTCATTGCTTGAGTGAAGTATGGGTCTAACATCAAGTTTTTCAAGCGTGAATTGCGGCTGTAGGCCTCTGTAATCTTTTGCAAGAAACGTGCGCGAATAATACAACCGCCGCGCCAGATTTGTGCAATTTCACCAAAATTGAGTTTCCAGTTATACGCCACTTGCGCTTTATCAATCAGTTGGAAGCCCTGTGCATAAGCGCAAATTTTTGAGCAATACAAGGCATTTTTAATCGCTTCAATAATTTCTTTTTTGTCGCCTTCCACTTTCTTCACTTCAGGGCCTTTTAAGATTTTGCTCGCTTCTACGCGCTCTTCTTTTAGGCTTGAAAGTGCACGCGCATAAACCGCAGCTGCAATCGCGTTAGCCGGTGCGCCAAGTTCTAATGCATTGGCGGCTGTCCATTGGCCTGTGCCTTTTTGACCCGCAGTATCTAAAATTTGGTCAACCAAGAAGCCTTTACCCATTGGGTCTTTTTGTTGCAGAATGTCAGCGGTAATTTCAATCAAGAAGCTGGATAATTCGCCTTTGTTCCACTCAGCGAATACTTTGCCGATTTCATCAGCTGGCATGCCAAGTAGATTTTTCATCAACCAATAGGCTTCGCAAATCAATTGCATATCGATGTATTCAATACCGTTGTGCACCATTTTTACGTAATGGCCAGCACCGTCTGGACCAATATATTCAGCACAAGAAAAACCACCTTCTACTGGCTTGCCAGGCTTGCCGCCTTCTAATGGTTCGCCTGTCTCGGCATCTACTTTTGCGGCG
>JAKPIR010000180.1 GCA_029549705.1 Pseudomonadota bacterium
ATGGCGTTCCTAAAGCTAATTTCGGACTGTTTTTGAAGGAGTGCGAGTGGCGTTTTAACAACCCAACACCACAAGCACAGTTAGTACAATTGAAACAATGGGTTAAACAACATATGGGCTAGTTATCTAGGACAGCCCCAAAAGTATTATTGCTGGGTTGTTGTGTGCGCTGATGAGCATGAGTTTTGCCGGCGCCAGTGTGGCGAAAGAAGAAGAAAAAGTATTGAATGTGTATAACTGGATTGACTACATTGCGCCAGAAACCATTAAAAACTTTGAAAAAGAAACGGGTATTCAAGTGCGTTACGACACTTACGATGGCAATGAAGTGCTTGATGAAAAATTGCGCTCTAAAAAGTCTGGCTACGATATCGTTGTGCCTTCTTCTGATTGGGCTAAAGCGCAAATTAACAGCGGTTTATTGCAAAAGTTGGATAAATCTAAAATACCAAACTTTAAAAATCTTGACCCAGATATTTTAGAAAAACTCAATAAAGCGGATCCTGGCAATGCCTATCTGGCAGGCTGGTTATGGGGTTACACGACCATTGGTCTGGATGTGGATAAAGTCATTAAAGCCTTGGGTAAAACGCCCATGCCGAAAAACTTATGGGAGCTTGTTTTTAATCCAATTTACACGTCTAAATTAAAAAGTTGCGGCATCATGTACTTGGATTCACCCACAGACATTATGCCGATTGCACTCAATTATATTGGCAAGCCAGCTTTTAGTAACAACCCAACAGATTACGCAGCAGCAACGGCGATGCTTAAAAAAGTGCGCGCGGACATCAAAACGATTACTTCAGAAGGCCAAGCGGAAAAACTAGGCGATCAAACTATCTGCGTGGCGATTGGCTGGGGCGGTGATTTTTATCGCGCACGCAGCGAAGCCATTAAAAAAGGCAATGGCTTAAACATTGCGCCAGTGTTTCCTGATAAAGGCGCTTTGTTATTTTTAGATAGCATGGCAATTCCTAAAGATGCCAAACATCCCAACAATGCCCATCTATTTATTAACTATATTCTGCGCCCTGAAGTGCATGCGGGCATTACCAATGCCACAAAATACGCTAATCCGAACAAGGCGTCAGCGCCTTTAGTCAATGGCGACATGCGCAATGACCGTTCGTTATTTCTCGCGCCTGAAGATTTTAGCCGCCTCACTGCGCCAGAAACGCTTGACGGTAATCTCATCAAAGTGCGAGAAGAAGCGTTTGAAAAATTCAAAGCTGCGAAGTGATTTTTTAGCGATTTAAATACATAAAAGCAGATGTACCCTTTTTTGATGCTCTGCAGGCCTTATAAATAAAGGCTCGCAGGGCATTATTTTTTCCCCGGGCGAAATATGGCACGATTTTATGCTTTTTTTCTTGATTAAATTTTAATTCGTTCTACACTTGAATCATTGTCAAAAACTCAGGATTTACGATGAAAGTACTGGTGTTGGGTTCGGGAGTGGTGGGCGTTACAAGTGCTTATTATTTAGCCAAAAAAGGCTTTGAAGTGACTGTGATTGACCGCCAGCCGGCCGTTGCTCTTGAAACCAGTTTTGCCAATGCCGGGCAGATTTCACCGGGTTATTCAGCGCCTTGGGCAGCCCCCGGTGTGCCGACCAAAGCCTTAAAATGGTTGTTTCAGCGGCATTCACCGCTTGCCATTAAGCCAGACGGCACCTTATGGCAACTGCAATGGACGTGGCAGCTTTTACAAAACTGCAACGCCAAGAGTTACAGCCGTAACAAAGAACGCATGGTGCGCCTGGCCGAATATAGCCGTGATTGCTTAATTCAACTTCGCGCAGACTTAGGCATTCAATATGAAGGCCGTGCGCGAGGCACTTTACAGGTGTTTCGCACGCAGCAGCAACTCAACGCTGAAGCCAAAGATATTGCGGTGCTGACGCGCATGGGTGTGCCGTTTGAACACCTTGACCCAGACGGTTGCGTGCGTGCAGAGCCAGCTTTGGCGCTGGTAAAAAATCAGCTGCTGGGAGGGTTGCGTCTGCCGGGGGATGAAACAGGGGATTGCCAGCTTTTCACCACCAATTTGGCAATTGAAGCGGAAAAACTTGGTGTGAAATTTCGTTATGATGTGGTGATAGAGCGCCTGCTAGAAGCCAATGGTAAAATCAATGGTGTGGAAATTAGCACGGCTGCTCAGCGCGAGACCCTGCAAGCTGACCAGTATGTGATTGCTTTGGGCAGCTACACACGTGCGTTGATGCAGAGCTTTGGCTTGCAAATTCCCGTGTATCCCGTTAAAGGCTACTCACTGACGGTCCCGATTGTTAACCCTGATGCGGCGCCCGTTTCAACAGTGATGGATGAAACCT
>JAKPIR010000189.1 GCA_029549705.1 Pseudomonadota bacterium
GTTCGCCGGTGGCACTTTATTTGGCGGCAAGCGGTGTGGGCATGCTGACAATCTGCGATTTTGATGTGGTGGATTTAACCAATTTGCAGCGGCAAATCATTCATACCACGCAAAGTATTGGTATCAATAAGGCGGTTTCAGCACAGCAAACCTTGTATGAAATTAACCCGGATGTGAACATTAAAACCATTCAGAAAAAATCAACAGAACAAGAGTTGACGGATTTAGTAGCAAAGGCGGATGTTGTGATTGATTGCTCAGACAACTTTGCTACGCGATACGCGCTCAACAGGCTGTGCGTGCAGTTGCAAAAACCGCTGGTTTCGGGAGCGGCGTTAAAGTTTGAGGGGCAAATTACGGTCTACGATATGCGCTCTGGCACCAGCCCCTGTTATCACTGTTTGTTCCCCGATAATGGTGAAGACACCGATTTACGTTGTGCGACCAATGGCGTTTTTTCGCCTTTGGTTGGGATGGTTGGCACAGTACAGGCGGCTGAAGCGCTAAAAATTTTGATGGGGATAGGCGAGAGTCTGCAAGGGCGATTATTGCTGTTAGATGCACTGTCAATGGAGTGGCGCACAATCAAGCTGAAGAAAGACACTGCTTGTAGCGTATGTGCTTAAGTCGATGTAGGAGCGATCTTTAGATCGCGAAAGCTATATAGCTCAAACCACCAGCGCATTCGCGATATAAATATCGCTCCTACATGTTTTTGAAGTTATTTCCCGCCCACTAGGCTTTTAACTGCACCAACCAAATCGCCTGGCATCATGACAATTTTGCTGTTTTCCGAGTCGGAAATTTTCTGCAACGCGGTAATGTAGCGGTCACCCAATAAAAACATCGCAGAGGCGTTGTTTTCTTTTACGGCTTCGGTAATGAATTTAATGGATTCAGCAGAAGCTTTGGCGGCAACCATTTGTGCTTCAGCATCTTTACGTGCAGCTTCAAGCCGCGCTTCAGCGTTTAAAATGAGCGATTGTTTAGCGCCTTCAGCTTCTGTCACTACGGCCACACGTTCACGTTCGGCTGCAGCTTGGCGCTCCATCGCATCTTGCATATTTGGTGATGGTTTTATGTCTTGAATTTCAACCGATTTAACCGTTAAGCCCCAATCAAGCGCCTCATCGGCAATCGCGGTTTTGAGCTCACTTTTAATGCGGTCGCGTGAAGTGAGCGCTTGGTTTAAGTCCATGCCACCAATAATTGAACGCAAGCTGGTTTGTACCATATTGCGCATGGCTTCTCTAAAGTTTTCAATGCCATACACTGCACGTTCAATCTTAGAAACTTTAATAAAGGCCACGGCATTGGCCAAAATCACCGCATTGTCACGCGTAATGACCTCTTGCTCGGGCACGTCTAAAATGATGTCTTTAGTGGTGACTTTATAGGTGACTTTTGTAAAAATTGGGTTAATCACATGCAAACCAGGAGAGAGCACGCCTGCAAACTTACCAAGGCGCTCCACCACCCACTCTTCACCCTGTGGCACAATGCGTATGCCTTTAAAGGCTAATATCACCGCCACAACGACTAAAATACCAGATAATTCAAACATAATGCGCTACCTTTCAGTTGGTTTAAACAATTTTAATTAACATTAAAAACAGTGTGTTAGTGGGCCTTCACGCGCAAAGCGTTACCTTCAACGGCAATCACTTCCGCTTGTCTGCCTACCTCAATTGCCTCATTAGAAACGGCATCCCACTCTCGGCTGCCCATCACGCCTTGGGTGAATTGTATGCGGCCCGTTTGTGATGGGCTGATTGGCACAATGATGGTGCCGGTGCGGCCGATTTCTTCACCTTGTGATTGCCCCACGCGATGGTCAACACTGGTTTTTTTGTAATAGTTGCGCCAAATGAATAATGCCCCAATCGATAGCACAGAGAATAAAATCAGTTGCGTGCTTACGTTTAAATCAGGCACTAGCCAAGTTAAAACAGCAAGAATAATGGCCGCAACGCCAAACCATAGCACATAAAATGTGCCAGTCGCCATTTCGGCTGCCAGCAACACCAAACCGATAACACCCCAAACCCACATTGCTTCAGTCATATTTGTCCTTTTTTTATTGACTAACGATGATGGGCTATTATGGCATAGAAAATTAAGCGCGTGAAAGCGTAGCCAAGGCTTTGTTTAGTGTGCGGACATGTAAAAATTGTAATTTTTGACCAAGAAATCACCCGAGGATTTTTTGATGCTCTGAGAGCCTTTATTTATAAGGCTTGCAGAGCATTAAAAAAGGTTATGTGTCAAAGTTGAGCAAAAAAGCCGAATTCTTAAGCTAAATTACAGTGGTACTCATGCGTTAATTGTCATGCGTGGCCAGGCTATTTTGCAATCAAAATTACAAAAGGCATCTGTCAGAGCAGTTTTTTATGGGGGCGTTGCAACATTTTTAATGCTAATGCGTTAAAAATAAACGTTAAATTTGATTATGACGTGCAAGAAATTTGTTCGAAGCGCTCAAGTTGTTAGAATATATGACGTGAAAATAGTACACTTATAACAAAAGCGAGAAAAAGTAAATTTCTGTTAAATGAAGCCAGCACAAAAACTGATTATTCCTAGCGATCGAGGTGAGCGGTGGCATTATATTAAGCGCATGTTTTCATCCGCCCAGGGGCCAGACTTGGACTTTAATTGGGCGGGAGGGCGATCAAATGGGCTTAAAAAACTGCATAGTATTGATGTTGCCACTTACGCGCGTAACCGTAATTTCTTAAACGGGGCGGTCACGCATCTTTCACCTTATATTCGTCATGGCTGCATTACCTTGCCGGAGGCATTTAATTATGTCAAAAAGCAAAATGCGCCGCTGGCCGATAGATTGCTGATGCAATTGGCATGGCGCGAGTATTGGCAACAAGTCTGGTTTGCGCAAGGCGATGCAATTTTTAGCGAATTAGAGCCAGCAAAAGTCGTGCTTGGCTATCAGCCCATGGCAGACGATATCTTAAAAGGTAAAACCGGTTTACCGTGTATGGATGCCTTTATTGCCGACCTCATTAAAACTGGGTATGTACATAATCATGCCCGCATGTGGTTGGCAAGTTACATTGTGCATCACCGAAAAATTGACTGGCGTGCCGGGGCCGATTGGTTTGAAGCGCACTTGCTCGATGGTGACTTTGCCAGCAATCATCTTTCATGGCAGTGGGTGGCTTCAACGTTCAGTTCTAAGCCTTATTTCACCAATAAAGAGAGTCTAAGCCGTTTTACTGGTGAGCAATATTGCGCGGGCTGCTTGGCGCAATGCCCGTTTAATGCCAGTTATGAAGTATTGAGCAGCAAATTGTTTGACCAGTCGATATCGCCCGCGGCCAAGCAATACGTCATCACGCATTTGCCTAAAAAGGCGGTTTCTACATCTACGGCCATGGCCGTGTTTGTGCATGATGAAATGCTGTCAGCCGCTAACCCATTGCTTGAAAAGCCTTTTCCTAAAATCTTTGTGTTTGACCCGCAAATTCATGGTACATGGTCGCTCAACCGCCTGCAGTTTGTCGCGGATTGCCTCAGTGAAATGAAAGATGTAGAAGTATGGCTGGGTGACACCTATGAAGTGCTGTTAAACCGCGGTGTCGGCCGAGTCATCACACTAGAGACGCCCCATCGGCGCATTCGGGAACTGCTTGAGCCGTTTGTGCCAAAATATGAACCAGTGGCTAAATTGGCCAAAGTTGAAGTGAGCGCGCAACGCCTAAAACGCTTTTCTCGCTATTGGGAGAAAGTGGGCCCGCATCTGCTACATTCAATCGTAGCCTAAGTTTTTGGCGGTTAATTTTCATCATTTCAACGTTTTTTTCAGCCAACCTTTTTCGATGCCCTGCGAGCCTTATAAATAAAGGCTTACAGGGCATTAAATTTTTCTCGTAGATGTTGAGTGGTTTTGTGCGCTTATTTTTTTCAACAAAATATCGTTATAATGGCTTTAAGTTGAGTCGTTTTTAGAATTTTCAAAAGCACGTCAGTTAATAAAGGAAATATTGTGATTACTTTAGTGATTTTAGCCATCGTTGCCATTTATTTTGTCATTACCTACAACGGCTTGGTCAACATTAAGCACAATGTTGAAAAGGCTTGGGCAAATATTGATGTGCTGCTCAAGCAGCGCCATGACGAACTGCCTAAACTGGTAGACACCTGCAAACAGTACATGAAGTTTGAGCAAGAGACCTTAGAAAAAGTCATTCAGGCACGTTCGCGCGTTTCAGATGCGCGTGAGTCACACAATGTGGCCGCCCTTGGTGTTGCAGAAAATGCGCTCAGAAGCGGCCTTGGCCAATTATTTGCACTGGCCGAATCCTACCCAGAACTCAAAGCCAACGAGCAGTTCCTGCATTTGCAGTCACGGATTAGCGGGCTGGAAAATGCCATTGCTGACAGGCGCGAGTTTTATAATGACAGTGTGAATATTAATAATGTCAGAATCGAGCAGTTTCCAGATTTAATCGTCGCGAAGTTGTTCAACTTCAAAGCGGCAGAATTGTTAAGATTTGCCAGCGAAGAACTCAAGGATGTGGACATCAGCCAACGCTTTAACGGTTAAGTTCAGCCATGTGGCAAGCGCTGCGCGGTCACTACATTGAGACCATTACCTCTGCAGGTTATTTAGGCATCATCGCTTTTGCGGTAAATACCTATCAGCATGACACGGGTCATTTATCGTTAGTCCTGCTGGCAGCAATCAGTGTCTTTGCCTGGATTTCAACCACCAAACGCATGCGCGCAATTGCCGATATTGCCACATCACGCATCGGTTCGGCCGCACAAGGTTATGTCGAGTTATACGGCCGTGCCAGTGCGCATGCAGATAATCTCATTAAAAGCCCACTTAGCGGCATGCCTTGTATCTGGTTTCGCTACTGGGTGTATTCCAAAGAAAACAGTAAACGTGAATGGCGAGAAGTCAGCCGTGGCGTGAGTGACACAACATTCGAGATTAGCGACCACACAGGCAAATGCCAAGTTGACCCAGACGATGCAGAGGTGATTTCACCCGACCGGCGTGTCAGCTATCAAGGTGTTTATAAACATGTGGAGGAGTTACTGTACGCGGGCGGCTCAGTGTATGTGCTGGGTGAATTTTCTACCATCGGCGGGGCGAATTCAGTCCTTAACGTAAAAGAAGATGTGGGGGCGTTACTCGCGGATTGGAAAAAGGATCCAGCGCAGCTCAAGAAACGCTTCGACTTAGACGGCAATGGCGAGATTGATACGCAGGAATGGGAATTGGCACGCAAAGCCGCTAAGCGTGAAATTGAACATTTGCATCGCGAAATTCGCAAAGAATCAGGCGTGCATATTATTCGAGCCCCACGTGATCGCCGACTGTTTTTAATTTCAAGCATGTCACCACAAAAACTCAGACAGCGCTACCAAAGGTGGAGCTATTTTCACTTTGTGATGTTGGTTTTGTCGGTTGGGGTATTTATCTGGCTGTTATGAACCACAATTTTTAAGATGACTGCCCGCTAGACTAACGCAAAAGCCGCATAAGCCTGTGTTAAAATTGCGCTTATGACGACGCAAAACATAACACCAGCAAACCAAGAAATCACCCAAGGATTAGACAAATCCTTTGACCCCAAAACCATTGAAAGCAAATGGTATGCATTTTGGGAGGGCAAAGGCTATTATGCTGCAGGCCTAAACCCTGAAGTCAAAGACAATTTCTGCATTTTATTGCCGCCGCCCAACGTCACCGGCACCTTGCACATGGGCCACGGGTTCAATCAAACCTTGATGGATGCGCTCACCCGTTATCACCGCATGAAGGGTGATAACACGCTGTGGCAGCCCGGCACGGACCACGCGGGCATAGCCACGCAAATTGTGGTGGAGCGCCAGCTTGATGCACAGGGCGTCAGTCGCCATGATTTGGGCCGCGAAAAATTTTTAGAAAAAGTGTGGGAATGGAAAGAATACTCAGGCGGCACCATTACCAAACAAATGCGCCGCTTAGGCACATCGCCAGATTGGTCTCGCGAACGCTTTACCATGGATGCTGGCTTGAACAAAGTGGTCACAGAAACCTTTGTGCGTTTATATAACGAAGGCCTGATTTATCGTGGCAAACGCTTAGTCAATTGGGATGTGAAATTAGGTACAGCCGTTTCTGATTTAGAAGTGGTGCAGGAAGAAGAAGACGGCTTTATGTGGCATATCAACTATCCGCTTGCCGATGGTTTAGGTCATTTAACCGTCGCTACAACGCGCCCAGAAACCATGCTGGGTGATGTGGCGGTGATGGTGCATCCCGAAGATGAACGTTACCAACATTTGATTGGCAAGAACGTTCAATTGCCATTGTGCGACCGCGAAATTCCGATTATTGCCGATGATTATGTCGATAAAGAATTCGGCACGGGCGTGGTCAAAGTCACACCAGCGCATGATTTTAACGACTATGCGGTGGGGCAACGCCATAAGTTGCCAATGATAGAAATTTTATCATTAACGGGCTTGGTAAACGAAAATGCACCAGAAAAATATCGTGGCTTGACGACTGTTGCAGCGCGCAAATTAGTGGTCGATGATTTAGAAGCGCAAGGGGTTTTAGTTAAAACCGAAAAACACAAACTCAAAGTACCGCGTGGCGACCGCACGGGTGTCATTATTGAGCCGATGCTCACTGACCAATGGTTTGTCGCGATGAGCAAGCCTGCCGCCGATGGTAAATCCATCACGCAAAAAGCATTAGATGTCGTTGCCAGCGGCGAAATCAAGTTCTACCCTGAAAACTGGGTGAATACTTATAACCAATGGCTGAATAATATTCAAGATTGGTGTATCTCCCGTCAACTATGGTGGGGGCATCAAATCCCTGCTTGGTACACAGATAACGGTAAAGTGTATGTCGCACATGACGAAGCAGAAGCTAAAAAACTAGCAGAAAAAGACGGTTACACAGGCAACTTGGTGCGCGATAATGACGTGCTGGATACTTGGTATTCCTCTGCATTATGGCCGTTCTCAACATTGGACTGGACAGGCGATGCAGCGATTGACGCGCAAAACCAAGCCCTGCAACAATACCTCCCTTCTAGCGTGTTAGTCACAGGTTTTGATATTATCTTCTTCTGGGTGGCGCGTATGGTGATGATGACCACGCACATCACCGGCAAAATCCCGTTCAAGCATGTGTATGTGCACGGCTTGATTCGCGATGCCGAAGGCCAAAAAATGAGCAAATCAAAAGGCAACGTGCTTGACCCGATTGATTTGATTGACGGCATTGGCTTGGACGATTTAATCAAAAAACGCACCACAGGCTTGATGAACCCAAAACAAGCCGAGCAGATTGAAAAGCGTACCCGCAAAGAATTCCCTGAAGGCATTGCAGCTTACGGCACCGATGCCTTGCGCTATACCTTTGCTGCGCTGGCTAGCCCTGGCCGCGACATTAAATTTGATTTGCAGCGTTGTGATGGTTACCGCAATTTCTGCAATAAATTGTGGAACGCCACACGCTTTGTGTTGATGAACACAGAAGGCCAAGACAACGGCTTTGATGCGGCCAGTTGTGGTGAAGGTGGGCGCAAATTTAGCCCAGCTGATCGCTGGATTGTCAGCATTTTGCAACGCACAGAAGCAGAAGTTGAACGTGCCTTTGAAGATTACCGCTTTGACCTCGCCGCAAAAGCGATATACGAATTTGTGTGGGATGAATACTGCGACTGGTATTTAGAGCTCGCAAAAGTGCAAATTCAACATGGCGGAGATGCTGAAAAGCGTGCAACCCGCCGCACATTGTTGCGTGTGCTAGAGACTATTTTACGTCTTGCGCACCCCATCATGCCGTTTATTACCGAAGAGATTTGGCAAACCATTGCGCCGATGACGGGCGTGAATGCGCCCAGCATCATGCTACAAGCCTACCCAAAATCGCAGGCAGATAAATTAGATAAAGCTTCAGAAGCATGGGTCGCACAACTGAAGCTTATGGTGGATACATGCCGTCGTTTACGCGGCGAGATGAGTATTTCACCAGCCACACGTGTACCGTTAATTGCCGCGGGTTACGCCGAAACATTAACGGCCTATGGGCCTTATTTGAAGGCTTTGGCTAAATTAGAAGAAGTTGCGATTGTGGCCGACCTGCCTGAAGCTGACGCGCCTGTGATGCTGGTCAATGACTTTAAACTCATGTTAAAAGTTGAAATTGACGTTGCAGCAGAAAAAGAACGTTTAGGAAAAGAAATTGCCCGTTTGGAGAATGAAATCAACAAAGCCAATAGCAAGTTAAATAACGAAAGCTTTGTCGCACGTGCACCGGCCGCAGTAGTAGAGCAAGAAAAAGCACGGGTGGCAGAATTTAGCGCCAGTTTAGATAAAATTAACAATCAATTCGCTAAGTTGAAGTAGCAACAGAACCAAATAAAAAAAGGCGCGCGAAGTGCCTTTTTTATTGCGAAAGTATTAGCTAGATTAGATACAATCCTTTTGAGGTGCTCTGCAAGCCTTATAAATAAAGGCTTGCAGAGCATCTAAATTTGCTCGGCGTTAAAGACGCCAAATTTTTATTGATTTTCGCGCTTTTTAATATAAAAAGTATATGTGCCGTCTTCGGAGTCAAATTGTAAAAGCTCGTGACCAGTTTGCACACAAAAGGCATTAAAGTCCTTCACAGAACCTGCGTCGGTAGAAATCACTTTTAAAATCTGATTTTCGTTAATTTCGCTCAAGCCCTTTTTACAGCGCAAAATTGGCAACGGGCAATTCAAGCCTGTTGCATCTACAAGTTTATCAAATTCCATTATTTGTTTTTCCCTTCTGCTGGTGTCGCGCTATGCTGATTGACAAGTGGGTAGCCCTCCCTACCCCAAGCAAGAATGCCGCCGACTAAGTTGTAAACATTTTTACAGCCTTTGCTGGTAATAAAAGCAGCTGCGTGCGCCGACCGTACACCACTGTGGCAATAAAATACAACAGTTTCAACTTTGGTTAAAGGCTCATATTGCACGGGCAACATGGCTAGCGGCACATGAATTGCACCAGGAATAATGCCACGTGCAACTTCATCATCATTGCGCACATCCACCAATAACAACGGCTGTTCAGCCATCAAGTTGAATAAGTCTTTTGCTTCAATTTCGTGGTAAACGCTCATTTGAACAATCAATTTTAACTAAGTGAAATAATAGCAATTATGCGGTTAGGCTGCACTAAAAAGTGTCAGAAAGTAAGACAAAGAAGTATTTGCAGGTTAAGAGAACTCTTAGAAATACTGGTGGCCGGGACGGGAATCGAACCTGTGACACGCGGATTTTCAATCGGTCTAAGCCAATAATTCACAAAACCATAGAACAAACTAGAATAACATAATCAATAAGTTACATCCAATACTTTATTGCCTCATGTTGCTGGTTATTGTACTTTTTTATCCTTGAATGTCCCGCCAGTGCCCCATGGGGGCGGGGGTATGTTCGCAGGTTGGGGGTGGTGGTCGACAGTGTCTTTAGATACATGCGCCCTATCCACATCAAATATAAAATTACGATTTATAGGTGTATTTATTTTTCATCGGTTGAGGCTTGCCCTTTAGCTTTAGCTTCAAGTGCCTCTATG
>JAKPIR010000195.1 GCA_029549705.1 Pseudomonadota bacterium
AGCTGAGAACAAAAATATCAAACTGAGAAAATTTTGGCCATATAAGGCCAGCATTTTCAGCGCACTCAAGGCCATTTCAAAAAACAACTGGCTCGCTGACATGACTATCCTTTCATCAATAGTGCATTTAGGCGGCTGGCATCGTCTGCTTAAAGCTGGCGCGCTTCAATAATACATGGTAATGCTTGGCTAAATTCGGGTGACTTTCTTGCCAATTCAAATTGGCAAAACGTAAATCCAAATAACCCAGAGTGCAACCCAAGGCAATATCCGCCAGACTAAACTTTTCATTCACGCACCATTTTTTCTTGGCTAAATCAAGATTCATTACACTCAACCCGCGCGTGACTTTATCAAGCTGTTTATCAATATGTGTGCCGGATTGCTGAGCTGCAGGTTTGCGCTGTTCTAGCATGACTGAAACGGCGGCATCGCAAACGCCGTCAGCCAGTGCCTCCCATCGGCGTACTTTAATTTTGGCAGTCGGGTCTTGCGGTATCAAATGCGCGAGCGGTGTGCGGTTATCCAAGTATTCCACAATCACGCGGGAATCGTACAGACTGTCGCCATCTGGCAGCACCAGCACAGGTACTTTGCCGAGCGGATTGTATTGCTTGACAGGGCAATCTGGGTTGGTCAGCACCACTTCAATCATGTCCACTTGAATGCGTTTTTCAAGCGCCACTATGCGCACTTTACGCGCGTATGGACTATTCACGGTGTATAACAGTTTCATGATTTCGGCTTTCAATTAACGATGTGGGCGAAATTGCAACACCAGACATTTTAAAGATGGAATATTCGCTAAATTACTGAACATTGCGTGTTGATAGCATTATAATTCAATCAACACTTTTGCATACTTAGCCAAACAAGAAAATAATGACGCTTTTTAGCCAGCATTACCCGCCTTTTTCAAGTGCATTTTATGCACTGGTTGACAGCCAAGTACAAGCTGCGCTTGCTGAAGACATCGGCACAGGCGACCTCACCGCGGCGCTCGTGCCGCCCGAACAACATGTTACCGCCAGCATTATTGCGCGTGAGTCAGCCATTATCTGCGGGCAAGACTGGGTGAATGCCTGCTTTTTGCAAACAGATGCCAATATCCACATACAATGGCTGATGGCCGAAGGTGAGCGCGTTCAACCTAAGCAAGTGTTATGCAAAATTGCTGGCCCGGCCCGCGCACTGTTAACCGCGGAACGTTGCGCCTTGAATTTTCTGCAAACACTTTCTGCCACGGCAACGCAAACGCGCCAGTATGTGGATGCCATTGCAGGCACGCAAGCACACATCTTGGATACGCGCAAAACACTGCCGCATTTACGCCTGGCACAAAAATATGCCGTCACGGTGGGCGGCGGGAAAAATCAACGCCTAGCTTTATACGACGGCATTTTAATTAAAGAAAATCACATTGCTGCGGCAGGTGGCATTGCAGAGGTGATGTCTGCGGCACAGGCTGCGAGTTCTGGTAAAAGCGTGCAAATTGAGGTAGAAAACCTCAAACAGCTTGAAGAAGCGCTGGTTGCAGGGGCTAGTTCGGTTTTGCTGGATAATTTTAGCCCAGCCTTGCTCAAAGAAGCCGTTGCACTGAATGCCCAATTAGGCAAAAAAGCGTTATTAGAAGCGTCTGGCGGCATTACACTAGACAATGTGCGCGAAATCGCGCTCACCGGCGTTGACCGCATTTCCATCGGTGCCATTACCAAAAACGTGGTGGCCATCGATTTATCCATGCGGATTCAGCATTAAGCCGGCAAATGAGGCATGATCATGCAAAACAGATGCGCTACTTGCAAAATACGGCATATTTTTTGCATAAGGTTTTACTTACATTATCGTAAATAGTTTGTGAATCACATGACAAAGGTAGCATCCATGAATAAACCCGTAGTACTCAGCAACCCAACTGGCCGCCTCACGCTAGGCGATGTACTACGCATGTTGGTGAATGACGGCATGGTTGACAAAGTTCAGGCTGAAAAACTCTATAAAGACCGTAAACTCGACAGCTCAAAACTGCACCCGCTGGTGGTCATTGGCGAGCAAAAATGGAAAAACCTACTGCCGCCGCACAAAGCCTTTACGGTAGAAGCGTTATCTCACTGGCTGGCCGCGCGTGCCGGCTTAGATTTTTATCATATAGACCCGCTCAAGCTTGACTTTGGCGCTGCCGCAAAGCTGTTTGCGCAAGGCTATGCCGAGCGTTTAAAAATCATGCCGATTGGTGCAAAAAACGGTGAAGCGATCATTGCCACCACTGAGCCTTTTAGCACGGAATGGATACCCGACCTTGAGCGCCTGCTCAAAATGAAAGTCAAACTGGTGGTGGCAAACCCGCTTGAGGTCAGCCGCTATTTACCTGAAATTTATAATTTAGCGCACTCCATGAGCGCGGCCGATGCCTCTAAAGCTGGGCAAATTGTAGGCGTGCAAAATTTTGAGCAATTGGTCGAGCTAGGTAAAGACAAAAACCTGGATGCCAACGAGCAGCATGTGGTGAATATTGTCGACTGGCTATTTAAATATGCCTTTGAGCAGCGCGCAAGTGACATCCATCTAGAGCCGCTCCGTGGTATGGGTTTTATGCGCTTTAGAATCGATGGCGTACTGCATCAGGTGTATCAGTTGCCGCCCAACATCATGAACGCCATCACCAGCCGCATTAAACTGCTGGGCCGCATGGATATGGTGGAAAAACGCCGCCCGCAAGATGGCCGCATTAAAACCTTAGCCGCCAATGGTCAAGAGATTGAACTGCGTTTATCTACCATGCCAACTGCGTTTGGTGAAAAATTAGTCATGCGTATTTTCACGCCCGAAGTCTCAGCCAGCGACTTCTTAACACTGGGATTTTCAAAAGCGCAAGCAGCCACATGGAACACTTGGACTAAGTCGCCCAATGGCATTATTTTAGTCACCGGTCCAACCGGCTCAGGCAAAACCACCACGCTCTACGCCACACTGCGCCAGCTTGCCACCCCAGAAGTGAACGTATGTACAGTTGAAGAGCCGATTGAAATGGTTGAGCCCGCCTTCAACCAAATGCAAGTGCAAGCCAATATCGGCCTTAACTTTGCCGACTGTATCCGCACCCTGATGCGGCAAGACCCTGACATTATTATGGTGGGCGAAATCCGTGATTTAGAAACCGCCGACATGGCGATACAAGCCGCACTTACCGGCCACTTGGTGCTATCCACCTTGCACACCAACGACTCCCCCTCAGCAGTAACGCGTTTGCTTGATTTGGGCGTACC
>JAKPIR010000197.1 GCA_029549705.1 Pseudomonadota bacterium
CGGCAATGCGGGCAATGCCCAGTACATCGCCTTTTTTGGCATCACCCGACTGAATGGTTTGCAAGGTGCTAGGCTGCATTTGAATGATGCCGCTGGCCGAGGCAATGCGGCGCGTCACCGCCTTATCACCCACATCAACCATGTGCGCCTGACCGCTAGCGTCAAAATGCGTGAGTGTTTGCTGTGGTGGGTTTAACTTTGAATCGGGCATATAATAGTCTCAATCTGTGCAACTTTTGGTTAGAAGTCATTATCATAGCAACAATGAAATTAAAATTGATTGTAATTGCAACATTACTTGTGGCAAATGGCTTGCCAGTCATGGCAGAGTCTTCTCTGACAGGTAATCCTTATTCAAAATCCACTCATTTTGATACCAGCCTGCCTGACCTAGGCGATGTATCGCAAACCGTTTTCACTCCATTGGATGAGCAGCGCATTGGCGAGCAAATTATGCGCGAGGTTTCGGTGAGTGATGAAGTGGTGCAAGACGTGGAAGTGATTGATTACCTCAATGCACTTGGCAACAAACTTGCCGCTGCCAGCACAGATAAACAGCAGAAATTCAATTTTTTTGTGGTCAATGATACCTCCATTAACGCGTTTGCTATGCCGGGTGGCGTCATAGGCGTGCATACAGGGTTATTTTTGGCGGCCAATAGTGAATCTGAGCTTGCCAGTGTATTGGGTCATGAGATTGGCCATGTGACGCAACGCCATTTGGCGCGAATGGTGGCGTCTCAAAAAAATGATACCATTAAAAATATTGCGGGCTTTGCCTTGGCGTTGCTGGTGGCACGGGCCAACCCGGAATTGGCAAGTGGCGCCATGACCACCGCCTCGGCCGTCGGGGTGCAAAATCAGTTAGATTACACGCGCGAGCACGAACGCGAAGCCGATCGTGTTGGTTTGCAAATCATCAGCAATGCAGGCTTTGATGTGCGCGGCATGCCAGCATTTTTTAAAACATTACAACATGGCTCACGTTTTTCAGAGGGTGGAGCGCCCAGTTTTTTACGCACACACCCGCTCACTGGTGAGCGTATTGCCGATGTGGCCAACCGCGTAGAGCAAATGCCTTACCGACAAGTGCCAGATAGCGCCGAGTTTCAATATGTAAAAGCAAAACTGCAAGCGCAAAATGGTGCGGTAGAAACCAATATTGCAGTATTTGAGCAAAATATCCGCGAGCGCCGCACGGCCAACGAGGCGGTCGAGCACTATGGCTTAGCCGTTGCTTATCTGCGCAAAAACTCCCTCACGCAGGCTGAAAAAGAAGTGGCTTGGCTTAAAAAGAATGCACCGCAAAATGCCATGATTGAAAATTTAAGTGCGCGCTTGCAGGTGGCAAAAAATAATGCACCACTTGCAGGTCAGCAATACGCAGCTGCATTGAAAATATATCCAGATAATCGTGCGCTGTTGTATGGCTACTCAGATCACTTTTTAGCACTCAAGCAAGCTGACAGTGCCATTCAACTCGTGAAAGAAAAACAAAGACTGTACCCAAAAGACGCGCAGTTTTATGAAGTGCTTGCCAAAGCCTATAGCATTCAGAATAAAATGTTATTAAGCCATCAGGCGCAGGGTGAAGCATATTTCAGAAAATATGATTTAAAGCGCGCCATCGAGCAAATGGAGCTGGCGGTCCGTGCCAAGGATGGTGATTTTTACCAGCATTCCATTGTAGAGGCGCGCTTAAAAGAGCTACAGCGCATGCAGGGCGAAGATAAAAAAGGCTAAAAAAGTGATTGAAAACACAAGTAGCGTAATCGCACTGCGAGTAATCTTTTTTGATAAATAAATTTAATCATTTCAATTAAAATGATATATTGGATTTATGTTAATTTAGTATTTAGAATGTGCAACTTCAATTTAGTATTCAGTTTTAAGCAGTCGTTTAACTATTTTTAACACCACTTTTTTATAAAAGGAAAAACACAATGTCATTGATTAATACAGAAGTTCAACCATTTAGAGCGCAGGCTTTTCATAACGGTAAATTTGTTGAAGTAACTGATGCAGCGTTTAAAGGCAAATGGTCAGTGGTGATTTTTATGCCAGCTGCATTTACCTTTAATTGCCCAACAGAAGTTGAGGATGCGGCAGATCATTATGCAGAATTTCAAAAAGCAGGCGCTGAAGTATATATTGTCACAACCGACACGCACTTCTCACATAAAGTTTGGCACGAAACTTCACCGGCTGTAGGTAAAGCAAAATTCCCACTCGTTGGCGACCCAACCCATCAACTGACACGTGCCTTTGATGTGCATATTGATGAAGAAGGTCTAGCGCTACGCGGCACCTTTGTGATTAACCCAGAAGGCGTGATTAAAACAGTTGAAATCCACAGCAATGAAATTGCCCGTGATGTCAAAGAAACATTACGCAAATTAAAAGCTGCGCAATTTACAGCAAGCCACCCAGGGCAAGTTTGCCCAGCAAAATGGCAAGAAGGCGCTAAAACAATTACCCCTTCTCTTGATTTAGTCGGCAAAATTTAAGGTTTTAAGTTTTATTTTTGCCTTAGGCAAAGAAAATTAGCGCGGCCGAGCAAACATCTTGTCGCGCAGTTAAATAACAAAGGCATTATTCAAAAGATAATGCCTTTTATTTTCAATAAAGTAGGGCTAAATTTTAGCCCGCAAAATGACAAAAAAAGTAAAGAGAGCAATCATGGCATTAGAAACTGGCATTAAAAACCAATTGCAAACCTATTTAGAAATGCTGCGCGAGCCTATCGTGCTGGCAGCTTCGCTGGACGATACACCGGCATCAAAAGAGATGCATACGCTATTAGAAGAAATTGCAGGGATGTCTGACAAAATTACCCTTGTGATGGAAGACGATGCACGTAAACCCTCATTTGCGGTAAAGCGCGATGCGCGTCATAGTCAAGCGCAAAAAGCAATTGGTGTGCGTTTTGCGGGAATTCCGATGGGCCATGAATTTACCTCTTTAGTGCTGGCGTTATTACACGCCGGCGGCCACCCCATGAAGCTGGAAGCTGAAAAAATCGCGCAAATTGCCGCAATTGAAGGCACCTTCCATTTTGAAACTTATATTTCACTAAGCTGCCATAATTGCCCGGATGTGGTGCAGGCCATGAATATGATGGCTGTTATTAATCCTAACATTACCCACGTGATGATAGATGGTGCACTCTACCAAGATGAAGTAGCGGCCAAAGAAATCATGTCGGTACCGACGACCTATCTAAATGGCGCGATTTTTGGCGCCGGACGCATGGAGCTCGATGAGATTCTGCTAAAAATTGATAGCGGCGCCGTTGCGCGCGAGGCCAAAAAGCTGGATGCTTTGGCCCCTTATGATGTGTTGGTGGTCGGTGGCGGCCCGGCGGGGGCATCGGCCTCCATTTATGCGGCACGTAAAGGTTTTCGCACGGGGATTGTTGCCGAGCGCTTTGGCGGACAAGTGATGGATACGCTCGCGATTGAAAACTTTATTTCTGTAAAAGAAACTGACGGACCAAAATTGGTGATGGCCCTTGAAGAACACGTAAAAAGTTATGACGTCGAAATTATGAATTTGCAACGTGTGGTAGCGATTACCGAGCCGGGTAAAGAAGGCAACAAAAATAAGGACTTGATTGAACTGAAGCTGGAAAGTGGCGCAACGCTTAAAAGTAAAACCGTGATTTTAGCCACCGGCGCACGCTGGCGCGAACTTAATGTCCCAGGTGAAAAAGAATACCGTGGCAAAGGCGTGGCTTACTGTCCGCACTGTGATGGGCCGCTATTCAAAGGCAAACCCGTGGCGGTAGTGGGTGGTGGCAACTCCGGGGTTGAGGCTGCCATCGATTTGGCCAATTTTGTCGGGCATGTGACGCTCTTACAATTTGATACCGAACTGAAAGCGGATGCCGTTTTGCAGAAAAAACTGCGCACGCTCAATAATGTCACCATTGTGACAAGCGCACAAACCACGGAAATTACCGGTGACGGCCACAAGATGGACGGCCTGACTTACACCGATCGCGTGACGGGTGAGTCAAAACATTTAGCCTTAGATGGTGTGTTTGTACAAATTGGTTTAATTCCGAATACCGATTGGCTAAAAGGCGCGATAAAACTCAGTAAATTTAACGAGATAGAAATCAACGGCCATAACGCCACCTCGCTGCCTGGCGTATTTGCTGCGGGAGACGTAACCACAACACCCTACAAGCAAATTATTATTGCCATGGGCGAGGGCGCAAAAGCGGCACTTGGCGCATTTGATTACATGATACGAAGTTAATTGATATTGAATGCAGAATTGCATGCGGTGCGCTGTGCACCGCCTGCAATGGTATTACTTTACTTTACAAGTATTAATACCCAGCAACGCATACAGCCCGCAGAAATTAAATAAACCTGTAGCCAGCGGCACCACACCAATCCAAGCCCAAACAGGGCCATTGGCCAATAGCACCCAGGCAATGAGTGCAGCACCAATGACAATCCGTAAAATTTTGTCGATTCCACCCACATTTGCTTTCATGATGTTCTCCTTTAAAAGAAATAAATAGCAAGGTTTGCATACGTGAAAAATCCTCCCAGAACTGCGAAGAACAGTATAGCGCTTCGATGCGTGCTTAAGTGCAATAGTTCACGGTAATTTGCTGGTAAAACGTTTTAGACAAGCCCAAAAAATCATCGAGAAAAAAATAATGCTCTGCGAGCCTTGTAAATAAAGGCTTGCAGAGCATCAAAAAAGGTTGAGTGGAAAACAATGCTTAATTTGCTTAAATTTTAAGCAAATTAAAGCAATGGTTTGATGGGCGTTAACTGGTAAAAAATCACACGTTTTCGTTTGGCGGATGATGCAAATTGATCCGGTTTGTCTTCGGCGGCATTCCAACTATTTTCTGGGTGCATATCGGTTTCAATCGCATTTTGCACAAGGCTCGCAAGTGCCGTATCGCGCACAATCACACCTACTTCGGTGTTGAGGTTTTGCGAGCGCGGGTCAAAATTAAAGGTGCCGATATAAACTGTTTCACCATCCACCACCATCGTTTTTGCGTGGATGGCAAATACCGGCGGCTTTTCATTGGCAGCTAACGCCTCGCGTAAAAGATGCTGTTTAACTTGCGGGTCTGGTTTGTATTCAAAAATTTCAACGCCCATTTTGGTGAGGACGTCGCGCTGATTTCGGTAACCGCTAAACGCCTGAATGTTGTCTGTTGAGGCAAGTGAGTTGGTATTGATGCGCACTTTTACGCCACGCTGAATGGCCTTTTTGAAGAGTTTTTTAGCAGCGTCTGACATGACCAAATAAGGCGATTGAATCACAATTTGTTGCTGTGCATTTTCAACGAGTTGTGCGAGTTTTTCAGTTGTTTTGCCACCACCACCCAACAGGAATTTTTGTTTATTTTTACCCGGCGTGTCGCTGATAAACTCAATATTCGTCCAGACAATTTGTTCAGCGAGTTTTAAAAAAGCTTGGGGTGTTTCTAAAATGGCCTTGCGGTTCTCAGGTGAAAAGTTTTCTGGGTTTTCAGCGTAGGCATGTAAGTTTGCGTAAATTTTTTGGATTTCTGCATCTTTCACAGACACGTGCTTTTGAATAATACCTAAGCCGTCGTAAAGTTCTTCAACCGGTGCGCTCAACGGACTTGCCCAAAACTGGTTAAAGCTTTCTTCCATGTTTTGCACAACTGCGCCCAGCAAAAGTGCATCGCGGTCTCTAAAGTTATATTGTTGATTGTAATCAAAGTATTCGGCCGCCATGTTGCGCCCGCCGGTAATGGCGAGTTTGCCATCGACAATAAAGGTTTTGTCGTGCATGCGCTGGTTAAACCCGCGAAAATTAACTGCCATGTTCAGCAATCGTTTGTGAAAAGGCGTGCCAACAGAATGCTGCGGGTTGTAGATGCGAATCTCAATATTCGGATGCTTGGCGAGGGCGAGTAATGATTTATCTGGTGCATCTACCAATAAATCATCCACAATCACACGTACTTGCACGCCTCTTTCAGCGGCGCGTAATAGCGCTTCAGATGCCAAAATGCCGATATTGTCCGTGCTCCAAATAAAATACTGCACTTCAATGGTTTTTTGCGCGTGGTCTGCCAGCCAGGCGCGCGCGAGTAATGCTTCTTCGCCTTTATCCAACACATAAATGCCACTTTTATTGGGGTGTGCTTCTAACTGCGCATCAATAAGTTGCTGTGCGGGTGTGGCATGTGCGATTGAGGCGTAAGAAGTTATCAGCAATAACCCTAGCCAGATGGTGCGAAACAACATGATTTATCCTTTATTCACGATATGTAGGGCAACTGCTTCTGCTACTTTAATGCCATCAACACCGGCAGACAATATTCCGCCCGCATAACCTGCGCCTTCCCCGCAGGGATACAAGCCTTTGGTGTTGATGCTTTGCAGGGTGTCATCATCGCGTTTGATGCGAATGGGTGAAGAGGTGCGTGTTTCAACCCCTGTGAGAATACCATCAGGTAAATCAAAGCCTTTTACTTGCTTGGCAAAGGCGGGTATCGCCTCACGAATCGCACTAATGGCGTATTCAGGTAAAGCCGTGTCTAAGTTAGTGAGTTGCACCCCTGGCGTGTAAGAAGGAACGACTTCCCCCAATTTTGTTGAAGGAATATTGGCTAAAAAGTCGCCAATACGCTGTGCAGGCGCGTTGTAATTGCTGCCACCCAGCACAAAAGCTTGGCCTTCTAACTGGCGTTGTAGCGCCATGCCGGCGAGCGGGTGGTCAGGAAAATCCACTTCAGGTGTAATACCCACCACAATCCCTGCGTTGGCATTGCGCTCGTTACGTGAATATTGGCTCATGCCGTTGGTCACCACACGATTGGGTTCAGAAGCCGCCGCCACCACCGTGCCCCCCGGGCACATGCAAAAACTATACACAGAACGACCATTTGTTGCGTGATGCACCAGTTTATAATCGGCCGCGCCCAATTTTGAGAGCAGGTCATCGCTGTAACTTTTACCGTAGCGCGCTTGATCAATGAGTGATTGCGGGTGCTCTATACGAAAACCGATTGAAAAAGGTTTGGCTTCCACATAAATGCCTTTGCGATGCACCATCTCAAAAGTGTCACGCGCACTATGGCCTACCGCCAACACTAAATGATTCGTCGCAATCCGCTCGCCTGTTTGCAGCACTACGCCTTGCACTTCACCTTGTGCTATTTCTATATCTTCAACTTTTGACTGAAAGCGGATCTCGCCGCCTAGTGCGATGATGCTTTTACGCATTTCCTCCACCATTCCCACAAGCCTGAAAGTACCGATATGCGGGTGGCTTACGTATATGATTTCTTCAGGTGCACCGGCTTTAATGAATTCTTGTATCACTTTGCGGCCGTAATGTTTGGGGTCTTTGATTTGGCTATACAGTTTGCCATCAGAAAATGTGCCGGCACCACCCTCACCGAATTGCACGTTCGATTCAGGGTTGAGCTGATGTTTACGCCATAAGCCCCAAGTATCTTGCGTGCGCTCGCGTACGGCTTTGCCGCGCTCTAACACAATCGGCCTAAAGCCAGATTGGGCTAAAATAAGTGCCGCAAAAATGCCCGCAGGGCCAAAGCCCACCACCACTGGCCTTTTAGGCTCCGTTCGCCGTGAGCTTGTCGAAGGGTTAAATGGTTCGACAGGCTCACCACGAACGGCGGAAGCGGTAGCCACAAACTTATACTGCGTATCAGGCGCAGGCTTAATGTGCGGGTCTTTTTTAAATTTCGCTAAAATTTTCGCCTCGTTTTTAACTTCTACATCCAAGCTGTACACATACAAAATCGCGTGCGATTTTCGTGCATCTACACCGCGCTTAAAAATACTGAAGCTTATCAGTTCATTTTCAGCGATTTCGAGACGCTTCAATAGCGCAGCCTTGATTTGGTCATCCTGATGGATGAGCGTATCTGCTAATTCAATGGGGAGTTTGATTTCTGTTATGCGTAGCATAAAATAATCTCAACATGGTGTTGCATGGTTTACCTCGTGGATAGTGTTTATCTATCAATTTGAATAATAATGGAGCTTAAATTTCTAAGTTCAATTGTAATAATTTTTTTAACATCGGTACCGTCACAGGTTTTTTTTCTGTGAGAGACCATACATCTAAAGCATCTAATACCGCCATCAATGTGGGTAAATCACGGCGCAGGTAGCGCAAGCAATAATCCACCACTTCATCAGGTAGTTTCATGCCCCGTTCATTTGCATGGGTTTTGAGTGCCTGTGCTTTTTCTTCATCGGTAAGTGGGTGCAACTGATACACCAAGCCCCACGCTAGCCGTGTTGCAAGATCGTCGCGCAAGCCCATTTGCGTTGGTGCGGCATTGCCTGCCGTGACTAAAATGCCATTCCCAGCACGTAGCTGGTTGAAGTGGTCAAACAGGGCGATTTGCGCTTGTTCATCGAGTGTGTGTACATTATCCACTACGCTAACAGGCAAGTTCTGCTTGGTTGCAACTTGTTTGCAGGCTTCGAGCAGATGGCTCTTGCCACTGCCTTGTCTGCCCCAAAGGTAAATAAACCGGGTATCTGCCTGCTGGTTTAGCGCGTTGCTGAGGCTGTGTAATGCTTCAGCGTTTTTGCCAATGATAAAATATATCAAATGATAACAAACTCCCAATTTGCCGTTAAATTGTATGAAAACAATCTGCTTTTAAAGCTGATTTTCGGTTGAATAAAATCGTAAAGGAGAGAAGTACTTATGAAAAGCAACATTGTAAAAGAAGGAATTGAAAAAACACCTCACCGTTCCCTGCTTAAGGCATCGGGGCTTACCGATGAGGAGATAAAGCGCCCTTTAATCGGCGTGGTAAATAGCAAGAATGATATTGTACCCGGGCATATCCATATCAACACAATTGCGGAAGCGGTTTGCGCGGGCGTAAGAATGGCAGGGGGAACTCCGCTGCAGTTTCCCGCCATTGCGGTTTGCGACGGCATAGCAATGGGACACGAAGGCATGAAATACTCCCTTGCCACAAGAGAGCTGATTTGCGATAGCATTGAAGCAATGGCAAAGGCCCATGCGTTTGACGCTTTGGTGCTAATTCCCAACTGCGACAAGGTCGTTCCCGGAATGCTGATGGCGGCGGCAAGGGTTAACATTCCCACCATTGTTG
>JAKPIR010000204.1 GCA_029549705.1 Pseudomonadota bacterium
ATACCATGTTCAACCAATACATTGACGCGATAGCGTCCGAAAAAGCTCTCGCTCAATAATGCGTCTATATTTGCCTCCCCCTCGCTGCCAAGGTTTGGCTGCCAGGCATCTAAATACTCCAAAACATCTTGTTTAAGCAGTTTGAAATAATTAGTTAGAGATGCATGCGCCTGTATGAACGCAATTTTACTGGTGATTAAATTGACTTGCGTCTCTAAAAACGCCTGTATCGATTTGAGTGAATTTTCCTTCACTTTAGCTTCAAGCAGTTTGGGCAGCGCCTTCGCTAACTGCCGAATAAATTCATCTTGCGCCTGCTTTAATTGTGTGCCAACGCCAGCGGGTAGCTTGATAAATAAAGGCTTACCCGTTAAGTCAAACTGATAAAGTGCAATTAAGTCAGTGGGGCTTGCGAGCTTTTCTGCAACCTCTTGCATAGCACTTAACATCAGGGTTGTGCGCCCAGTTCCTGGCTCACCTAACACCAGCAAATTAAAGCCAGCCTGCTGAATATTCAAACCAAATTCTGCTGCCTTTTTGGCCTCAGATTGCGCCACCCAAGCTTGATGCTGTGCGCTTTTGCTCTCTGCTGAAATAAGTGCTGACGTATCTGCAAAATTAAATTGCTGGGCAGAAATATTCAGTGTTAATTGTTGTGGTGATAAAAATTGTGACATATTGCCTTGTTATTTTAGGTTGTATTTTTATGAATGGCTATTCGCGATTTAAAAATCGCTCCTACAAAGAAGTTAGGTTAGTCGCAAATTTTTAAGTTGCGAAATTCTGTAGTCATCATCGCTATTTTTTCCAGCGATTACGGGCAGTTTCATCGGTCTCTTTCGCATCCAGCCACTGCTCACCCTCATCCGTAGTTTCTTTTTTCCAAAACGGCGCTTCTGTTTTTAAATAATCCATGATGAATTCACAGGCGTTAAACGCTTCCCCTCGATGCGCACTGCTGACGGCTACCAGCACAATTTGGTCTAGCGGATTTAACGTGCCTACACGATGAATAATCGTGGCATCCATGATATTCCAGCGGCTTTTTGCTTGGGTCACAATGGCTTCTAAGGATTTTTCAGTCATGCCAGGATAATGCTCTAACGTGAGCGCGGCCACCATATTGCCCTCGTTTAAATCGCGTACCTGACCCACAAAACTCACCACGGCCCCAACATCAGGACGGGCAAGCCGCAACTTGCTGATTTCAAAACCCGCATCAAAGTCTTGAATTTGTACACGTATGGTCATTAAAGCATCATTTCATCAACAAATTATCTCAATATACAGTCCAAATGCTTTTTGTAGCAGCGGTCCTTGACCGCGATAGAATCCTAACAGCATTCACCATTGCTTTCGCGGTCAAGGACCGCTCCTACTATAAATCTAACCACCCGTGACAGGTGGAAAAAACGCCACTTCATCACCATCATGAATTTCAGCAAAATCATCCACCAATTCATGGTTAATCGCCCCACGCACCTTGAGCTTGCCCATGAGCATTTCATGCCAAGTATCGCTGCGTTGTGCTAATAAAGCTTTGAGTTTTAGTATCGACAAGGCCTCGTCTGGCAACTCTAAATCTTCAGTTGAAAACTTCAAGGTTTCTTTTAGTCTTGCAAAATAAAATATTTTAATTTTCATGATGTTATTAGTTTAATTTAATCTTCTTTATCATCAATAATGTCGAGCACATCGAGCGGTTTATTGGTAAGCTCTACCCGCTCAATTTGCGCAAATCGATTTGAAATTTTCTGGCTGCTGATATGCACTTCTTGCGCATTTTCGTGCGCCTGACGAATATTATCCGCCAGTTTTTTCATGCGTTGATCAAAGCGGCCAAAGTCTTTGCTCAATTTACCCAACTCTTCTTTAATGACATGCACCTGTTTGCGCGTTTCAACATCCTTTAGCACGGCGCGGGCCGTGTTAAGCACAGCCATGAGCGTGGTGGGCGACACCACCCACACGCGTTTGTTCATGGCGTATTCAATCACATCGTTGTGATAAGCATGCAGCTCGGCAAATACGGCTTCAGCAGGAATAAACATGACAGCGCCATCGGAGGTGACATTAGAAATGATGTATTTATTGGCAATATCATCCACATGTTTTTTGACATCGAGCTTAAACTGCTTCTCAGCCAGCAACTGCTCGGCTTCACTGAGCTGCTTGTCAAACATGCGGTGATAATTTTCGAGCGGGAATTTGCTATCTACCGCCACGGTTCCTGTGGGTTCTGGTAAAAATAAGGCGCAATCGGCGCGCGTGCCATTTTCAAAGGTATGCTGCATGGCGAATGAATTCACAGGCAAGACGTTACGCACCAACGCCTCTAACTGCACTTCGCCAAACGCGCCACGGCTACGTTTATCGCCCAGCAATTCTTGCAAACTCACCACATTCGTAGTTAAACCGTCGATTTTCTTTTGCGCTTCATCAATGGTGGCCAGGCGCGCCATCACATCAATAAAAGTTTGATTGGTCTTTTTAAAGCCTTCATCCAGACGTTCTGAAACCTTGCCGCCGATGAGTTCCAGCCTGCTGTCTACGATTTTGCCCAAACCTTCAACACTTTGTGTGAGGGTGGTGGTGGCTTTGAGCATGGTGTCGTTGATGAGCGCCTGCTGCGATTTGCCCTGCTCACTCAAGGTAGTATGCAGCTTTTCCAGCACCGTTTCGCGGGTTTGTGCCAAGCTATTGTTTTGCGCCAACTGCAACGCCTGCATGGCCTCACGTGTGGCCTGCAGTTCTGTGGCCACAGCTGATTTTAAGCGCTCGCTACTCTCTTGCGAGGCCGCATTCATGCGGTCGCCCAGCTTATTTAAGCCATCATTTAAATCAAGCAACATCGCGCGATGCTTGTCTTCAAGCTGTTGTAGTAGCAATTCAGTCGATTTATTTTGATAACTGCGCCATAACAGCCATGCTAATAGCAACAAAATTAAAAGCGTGGCAATCCATTGTAAAGTGAGCGTATTCATTGAAGCGTATTATAACGGATGCGCCTAATAGTTTTGCGCAATCGTGCGAATCGCTTGTAAAACAAATATTGATTTTCATACGAAAAACGCCATGAATTTTAATCATTTTCCTCCCGAGAAAAATTTTCTCCTCTGCAATCCTTTATTTACAAGGCTTGCAGAGCATCGAAAAAGGTTGGAGTTAAATTTCATCCTTTTGGGATAATTTTTAATGGCCAAAATTATGATGAATAAATTAGTAATTCAGCTAAATCAAACCCACAAGTTCACCAAAAAGATTTATGATTTTAGGCTTAAATCTTTCTTTGAATGCGCAAATGACTAAATTGAAACTGTTGCTCGGCCAGTGGCTTGCCAATATGACGCGCAAGCTTAAAAACAATTTTTACATTTATTTAGCTGCACTCTTTACCGTACTGGTGCTACTGGATGCTACCGTGTTTGGTGTAGGCTTGAACATGCGCGACCGTGCGTTTGACTTTATGGTGAAATACCGCGTGATTCAACCGCAGGCTGACCCTGACATTATTATTGTGGATATCAACGAGGCCAGTTTACATGCGTTTGCCAAAGAATTCGGCAGCTGGCCTTGGTCGCGCCAAGTCATGGGCGAATTTGTTGAAAACATTCAAACGCAAAAGCCCAAAGCCATTGTGTTTGACATACTCTTTAGTGATGCAGATATTTTCAGACCCGAAGGCGATGAATATTTTAACGAGGTAATTTCAGGCGCTGAGAATACGTTTTTTCCTATTTTGCGCTTGGATATTAGCCAAGACCGTGAAAGTAAGCTTAAATTTTCACAAATCCCCGGCTTAAAACTAAAAGATAATACTGGCAACCAAGACGCCACTTTTGCCGCAATTTTGCCGCATTTTGATGGCGCGATTAAAGCCAATCGCCTTGGCACGCATAATGTTTATCCCGATATTGATGGCATCGTGCGCGAATATCGCATTTACCATGATGACTACGGCTGGCTTTTGCCATCTTTACCGCTGGTGGTGGGTGATTACGCGCAGATGAATTCATTCCCCTTGCCGCAAAACATGCTTATTAACTGGCGCGGTAAGCCTTTTAGCTATCAATATGTGCCGTTTAACGATGTATTTACTGACCTCACCAGCAAAGTCAAAAAGCGCCCGCAAAATGAATTTACCAATAAAATTGTCATTATCGGCTCCACCGCGCCGGGGCTGTTTGACATTAAAGCAACGGCCATGGATAAACAATTTCCGGGCGTTGAAATTTTAGCCACAGCCATTGATAACGTAAAAAATCGTGATTATTTAAAGGTGTGGCGTGGAAAAACGCCTTATATTTTATTGAGTTTGTTGTTGATTTGGCTCACCACGTTAGCCTTTTACCGCAGTATGGACCGTGACCGCTTCAACACGATTTTCACCAGCGGCCAAATGGGGCTTTTGGTGCTATCGTACCTTGCAATCAATTTCACCAATACTTATCTTGACCTCACTGCTCCTATTTTATGGGCAGTGGCGTTTTTTGGGATTGCCAAGATTTACGCGCTCGCGAACGACCGCGCGCTGCAGCGCTGGCTGACGTTTGGTGTAAAATCGAGCGACAATAAAACACTGGCATTGGTGATGCCCATTTTGCTTGAAAGTAGCGACCCGTTAAACCATGACGCGCTCAGTGACGTCCTATTACGAAAATTTAAGCGTCAAATCGAATTAACCAGCAAAACACCGAGTAATATTGAAGTACTGCACGGCACACAAGGCGGCATTTGGGGGCTGTTTGGCGATATGGTCATCGTCACTTGGCAATTCTCTGACCAAAAGGACGAATATGTCACCGCCGCCAAGCGTGATGCGCAACAGTTAGCGGAGGCCTTGCCCAATTTAAGCCACCAGTTGGGTCTACCAGCCAGCACTATCATTCGTTATAGCCTGCACGAAGGGCAACTTACCCATGATAGTGCGGCTGCACTCGCCTCACAATGGCGGGCACTTTTTGCGCAAGCGGTGATTAAATTAGAACAAAACGACCACGAATCATTAAAGGATTTAGCATGAAACCATTCAATTTTTCCCACACAAGAAAATGGCTACTGTGCGCGTTATTACTGCCCGCCATGAGTATTGCGGCAGAATTAGGCACAGCACTCAAAGCAGACACCTTACGTGTAGAGCCATTTTCTGATGCTAAAACCGTAG
>JAKPIR010000206.1 GCA_029549705.1 Pseudomonadota bacterium
GGTACGAACCAACAAGGAAAGGTTGTCTCTGCACCTTACAAAGATGGCCAATACTTGATTACACTGTATAAAACGTTAGCCACCTATTGGCTAGTATTGTCGGAATAATGATATTTTCAGCTGAAGAAACTGTGTTCTTGATCTCACTTCTAAAGCATAAAAAACACCAAATCAACACTACAAAAGTATCGAGAAAAAAATAATGCTCTGTAAGCCAATTTTTACAAGGCTTACAGAGCATCGAAATAAGATGAGGATGTAAAACGACTTAACTTGCTAAGTTTAAAGTGTTAATTCACCAGACTGACTAAATGTTTTGCCAAGCGTAATGACGTCATTAGAACAGTCATCGTCGGGTTGCAACCACCACCTGTTGGAAACACGCTACTTCCAGCGATGTAAAAGTTTTCTAGGCCATGCACGCGCTGATTAAAATCGACAACACCATCTTTTGGGTTAATTGACATTCTTGTGGTGCCCATTTGATGGCAATGGTGTCCATAGTCTTTAATTGGAATGTTTTCATCTAGTACAAAATCCCTAAGCTGAATTCTAGCTAATTTGGTACGCGCGAAATCTTTTGCAATTTCTTGACCTAGTGTGCGAATAGTTATGTCATCAGCTTTACTTGGAAGCCAATTTAACACGACCCTTCGGTGCCCAAACACATCTTTTTCTGTGCCAAGTGTAATTCTGCTATTTAAGTTGGGGGTCTGTTCAATCAAGCTTGTAATTGCACCATCGCCTTCACAATCCAATTCAGTAATTTTTCTAGCAAAACTTTTCATAGTTTCAGTCTGACAGATATATTCCCTAGCAGACTGTTTTAGCGCATGTAGTCGACCATAATCTTTAGTCCGTAAATTAGGGTTGAAATCAATTACAGCGTTACCAATTTTTAATTTTCTAATCAACGCTTCAGTTGGACTAAATTGAACGGTACCCTGTTCCCACATTAAATGATCTTCTACGATAAAGTTACCAAAATCAACATTAAAGTGCTCCATAAAACAACGGCCAACCATATCGTTTTGGTTGCCAACACCTTTTGGTATTTGTTTATCGAAATTGAGTAATAATTTGGCATTTTCACTGGCACCAGTTGCCAGTACAAAAAGTTTTGATGTAAACTGAAAGGTATCATTTTTGTAGTTTTTAAGTTCAAAATGACGTACTGATGATAAATTGTCATGTAATCTGACATCTGTTAAATTAGCGTTTAGATATAAATCTATTTTTTCTGAATGCTTAATTTCATCAATATACTTAGTACGAAACCGTGTGGGGGGACTAAAGGCACGCTCTGAAATTCTAAAATTATTACTTTTCCAATGACTTTTTGGTAACTCGTCAAAAATATTTTCTGGAATATCAACAATGGCGCAGGCCTCAGCCAAATGTTTAAACATTTCTTCTCTGCTTCCATCTGGCCAGCCAGGCATGCCGAAATAGTCACGTTGCTCAAAATCTACACTATCAAAAAAAGAACATCGCCCGCCCCAATGGTTAGAGGTGCCTCCAAAGTATCTTAATCTACAGTTATATATCGCATCCCAATTATTGAGACCAATATTCTTTCCATGATATAAATCTTGAGAGGCTTCAGTAAGTTCAAACCCTCCCCCTTCGAAAAGTGCTACATTTTTTCCAGCGTTTGCTAATATTCTTGCAATTGTTATCCCAGAAGGACCTGCACCACAAATACATACATCATAATTTCTAGTTGATGCATTACTATCAAAGGCATTTAGATCAAATAGCATGCCTAACTTTCCATTTTTAAAAGATCACTTTTCAGAAATACCCAACCATTAATAACGACAAATTCAGAATTATTATCTGGCTGAATGTCTATTTGGATATTTCTTTGAATTTCAGATAGCATGCTACCAATTACAATTGGCTGCATAACCAACGAAATTAGAAAACTTCTTCGGGAAAACATTAGCTAAATTCTAAAAAATTTAAATATTCACTCTAGTTTATTCGTAATAATAGTTCATTGGCTTCGCTTCTGCCTTATTGACTACAACACCTAAGATATTTGATTTTGATAATAAACGCATAGTATCGTTGATTTCGTCTTCAGTATGCTGACCGTCTCCTAATACAACTAACACACAATCAACTTGAGGCAATAAAACCATTGCATCATCCGCATTTAAGATTGGAGGGAGATCAAAAATAACAACTCTCGAATCATAACGCTCTTTTAACTCAACTATTAACTGCTGAATGCTGTTAGACGACAAAGTTTCTGAAGATTGACTTACAGGTCTATTGGTTGGGATGACTGTAAAACGGGGAATGCTTGGATTAACGATAATTTCCGACAACTCAGTGTTACCAGAAAAAAAATCGTTAATAGATTTTTCTTGCTTAATACCCAAATACTGGGCTACGCGCGGTTTTCTCAAATCAAAATCTACCAACATAGCTGTTTTCTGTGGCTGTTGCGCAATACTAATTGCAAGATTGATTGCTACAACAGTTTTGCCTGCTGCAGGCGTGGGTGAGATAATAGCAAGAGTGCGCCACTTATTTTCTTCCATCATTTGCAAAACTTGCGTACGCAATGAATCAAAGACCCAACTGGAAGGATCATGCTTATTTTGAGCAACAATACGATTATTTTCTAAATGTTGCGGATCTAGCACCACTACTGTTGAGCTGCTGTATACGATTGACTTAAGCTCTTCGTCAACTTGTTTAAACTTCACCGCTTTTTTACTTTGGCTTGCTGAACCTTGTCTTGAGTTCAAACCATGGTCAACTTTAGCTTTTACTAAAGCATCTTTAATCTTTTCCATAAATCACTTCCACTAAAATTTGGCTGATAATTTTGTCGCTACAAGATCAAGCGGCATAATAAATAGATGAGTAACTAGCAAGACAGCGAATATAGCAGCCAAAATACTTGTAATTAATTTAACGGTTTTATACTTATTTTGTTCAATCTCTGCGGGAGTTGTAATGTATGGTATAGCAGCAATAGGCTGCAATTTCATAATTGAGGCCAAAGCACTAACACCTCTTACGCGTTTATCCAGCGCCTCTAACAACAAAGCCAAACCAAGCGCACTTACTATTGAGCCGAGCAAGCCCGCCAATAGCAACATAATACGATTTGGTTTGATTGGTTTATCAGGCATTATTGGGGCTTCAGTAAGTACGAAGCGTTCTCCCTTGTTCTCCATCTCAATATTTTTAGCAATCTTCGCATTATCCTGCTTTGCTTTAAGTTCAGTATATGCAGCTTTTGCATTGTCATATTCTCTGAGCAAAGCGCCTAACTCACCTTCTGTTTGTGCACTCTGGATAACTCGGCCTTCAATTTGAGACATTCGTGAGCGAATGGCTGCCTCTTCTCTTTCTAATGATTTTAGACGGGCATTTGCCGTATCAATCTGACTTTGCACTTTTGCCACCATGACAGATTGTGGCGTAACTCTTTTTTCTGTTACCGGTGTGGAAGCACCGCCACTCGATTTTTCAAGCGTTTCAATTCTCCGCTTTAATGTTCGGACTGTTGGGTGATTTTCACTATACAGGCCATTTACTCTATCTAACTCCAATTTGAGTTTTTCTAGTTCATTGACACCTCCTGCAGTTTGATCTGGTCCTAACGCGAGACCTATCCCAGCTTTAGCAGATTCCAAACTAACATCAAGTGAACGTAACTCTGATTGTGTTGCGCTATATTCCCGCTGCACGTTTCTTAAATCTAATTCGAGTCTATCTAAACTCTCCAAATGCATTTCTTTATTTTCAGGAAGTGTATTTGCGTGCATTTTCTTATATTTTGTTACTTCACTCTCAATTTTAAGCAATGCCAATCTTTGCTTTTCAGCTTCCTTTCCGTAAAACTCTGCAGTCTCTGTTGCACGCAATTTACCTGCTTTATCATTTTCTTCTAGCAACAATTTCACAATGTCATTTGTTACGTTGTATGTTTCCTCAGGTTTATAGTAATTGTAAGAAATTTCTATAGCGAAAGTCGGCTTACCTTCCCAGCCGTCAGCTTCTGCTTTTAACAAGCTTGCATTGATATTTTTACGTGCCGCAGTCGCTATATCTGCAATAGGCCTTGCTTTTTTGTCCAAGCCATACAATTTGTACTTATCTGCAATCTTATACAAATTCTCATTGGACAAAACCACCTGCTTTAGCTGCTCAAAGCGGTCTGAGGCATATTTTTCTTTCGTTACGGTGGGGTCGGACTGCACTTGCTGTGACTCAATCAGAATCGTAGCAGTGGATTCATATACCGAGGGTAGTTTTAATGCGACAGCTGTTGCAAGCAGTAACACCACAAAAAACACACTTAGAACAACAGGAAGCCTACGCTTCATGACATTAATATAGTCATTAAGCGTCATTTCTCTTTCAATAGCCATTAACTTTTACTACCTTATACTTTATTATTAAAAATTAAGTGTGTCATACACTATAGTGAAGCCTATCACATTACCCTGCGGATGGTTTCCTGTATAGTCCAATCTCTTGTGACTAGCCACCAGCCTAGCTTGCCAATGATCAGAAATGGTTCGCTCATAGAAAGCACTCAACGTTTGGGTATTCAGTTTATCTACAAAAATAGTATTGTCTTTTTTGAATTGATCAAAACTGTATTCAGCACCAATCCAATTCCTATCTGAAACATTATATCGGCCAGCCAACTTGAGTCCATCTACCTTACGTACACCCACACCTCCAGGCAAAAGCTCCCGACTAATCCCAGCACTAAACAATGATCTTCCTGTGGCATATTCAGCCCTCAACGCACCTTGCCAATCGGTATCAGATTGCCGTCCCGACATATCATACAGTCCCAATTTGGATGTAATGGACAACTCTTCACTGAATAAGTAATCCGCGCCAATCAACAAATGGACAATATCCGTATTTTTAGAAATGGCGTCAGGATTTAACTTTGCATAACCAACAGTTAAATTGGCCGTAAGCTTTTCAGTGTTTTCATGCGCCAACTTTAATCGGATATCACCTAAAGTATAGTCATCAAGGCTGCTTTTAGCTGAAAAACTAACATCTGAATAACCAGCTTCAGTTAATACAGACCATCTAGGTGAAATGGTGTACTGCCACTTAGCACCCAACACTTTATTTTTTTGAGTATTTTTGATATTTCTGAATACGCCGATATTATTCAATTCGGCTACACGCGCTGAAGTTTCCTGATAATCAGCTTTTATACCGAAAGTCCCAGACTCATAGGTACGATCCCAGCCTATGCCTATACTAGGATCTTCACGGTCAACCAAGACTGTTTCATTTGAGTGTCTCTGCAACAACAAGGCAGTATCCAAGTGCCAATAGTTTACCTCGTCTCTTAACCCTAATTGAATTTGCGGCACTAATGAGTATATCCAAACGGGGTCTTTACCAGAGTCTGACATTGCCGGATTTGAGTCATGCTCAACTGAGGCTGATATTGATATTTTCTTTTCAAAATCTGCAGCATTGGCAACACAGGCCACCGTTGCACAAACAGCTCCAACTAGTAAATTTAGTTTTCTAAGCCTGTTATCGCTAATCCATACTGATAATTGTTGCTTCATTTTCACTATAACCCCTGAATATAGTTATTAATACACCTACATTATACCTATATTCAGGTATTTTTTATAATGAAATTAAGGCACTAAGATTGTATCGCCTGGATTTAAGATAATATTATTTTCTAAATGCTGACCACGAATCAATTGATCGTAATAAACAGGGATTAACTTCTGACCCTGCGGGGTATTGCGAAGCACTTTGATTGCACCTTTATCTGCAAACTTATCGATACCGCCTGCTACGCTTAATGCATCCAGTACTGTCATCGGGCCATTCATCAACACCTGCCCCGGTTTAACAACTTTACCGAGCACATGAACAAGGTTACCAGCAATATTAGCAATCACAACAGAAACTTGTGGATCAGGTAAAAAGGCTTTTAGTTTTTCTGCAATCTTTTTTTCAGCCTCTGTTGAAGTTAAACCAATCACTTCTACTCTTCCGGCTAATGGGTAAGTAATACTGCCATCAGGTAAAATCAGGCTTTCTTTTTGCAACTTGTCTTCACCCCAAACTGACACTTGAATTAAGTCACCATGACGCAATTTATAGCCCTGCGGGACCTCCGCACCTGCAATTGATGCGGTCATTGTCATTAAGTAAATGATGAGTAAGGTAATTACTGATTTAATATTCATTTGCATTTCCTTTGAAATTTATATGCATTATGTGAGACTACATTTTACTTCTTGATTTAAAAATTATTGAATTGACGCTATTAAATATTTCGCCTGTTTGACAGCAAAACAAATCCTAAGAGCGAAAAGAACAATAACCATCCCGTTGCAGGCAACGGCACTTCTTGATTACTGGCAATCGGTTCGTTTAAACTTTTATTGACAACCTCGGTATTATTGGCTGTTTGCTTGAGCGCTTGCTCTTTTATTGAAACATTTGATGTCACAACTGGCGGATTCGCTTCATTTACAACTGCTGCTGCAAGAGTAATATTGGACAAAGATACACTTATACTCAACAGAACAATCATCGCAATTTTTTTTAACATTTGACTTGCCTTTCGACCAACATGAGTAACGTTTACTAACTGGTACTCATTCTATGAAGGGCAAGCCTAGGTCACAATAGCCCATAAGGGCCATCAAGATTTTCTAGCATTAAAACTGAAACTTTAATCCAAGTAAATCAATAAGTTACAAAATATTATACAATTAATAAAGCAAAAAAATACCACACACTTCTACATCGAAAAGTATGTGAGCCCGCTGTTAAAACTTATATGCCGCTAATCTACTTTTTTCTGTTTTTGAGATTAGCTGCAATACGCATTCTGAGTGCATTTAATTTAATAAATCCACCCGCGTCTTTTTGGTCGTAAGCGCCCTTATCATCTTCAAAGGTTGCAATTGACGAATCAAATAGCGAATCAGTATTGCTATCACGACCAGAAACAATCACGTTACCTTTATAAAGTTTCAAGCGTACCCAGCCGTTGACTGACTTCTGCGTGTGATCAATTAATGTTTGCAAAGCCAGGCGTTCTGGACTCCACCAATAACCGTTATAGATCAAACTGGCATACCTTGGCATCAAGTCATCTTTTAAATGCGCGACTTCTCGATCGAGCGTAATCGACTCAATCGCACGGTGTGCTTTTAGCAAAATAGTACCGCCCGGTGTTTCATAACATCCACGAGATTTCATGCCTACATAGCGGTTCTCAACCAAATCTAGGCGCCCTATTCCGTGCTTACCGCCCAACTTATTCAAATGCGCCAGAATATCGTGCGCTTTCATGGCTTCACCATTTAAACTGACCGGATCGCCATTGACATATTCAATGTCCAGATACTCGGCTGCATCCGGCGCATTCTCTGGGCTCACAGTCCAACGCCACATAGATTCTTCAGCTTCAGCTGCGGGGTCTTCCAAATGACGGCCTTCATACGAAATATGCAACAAATTGGCATCCATACTGTACGGACTACCGCCTTGCTTATGCTTCATATCCACAGGAATACCATGCGATTCCGCGTAGCTCATTAACTTTTCGCGGCTGAGCAAATCCCATTCACGCCACGGGGCGATAATCTGAATGTTAGGATTTAACGCATACGCGCCCAATTCAAAACGCACTTGGTCATTACCTTTTCCTGTGGCGCCATGTGAAATGGCATCTGCATTGGTTTCACGGGCAATTTCGATTAAACGCTTAGCGATAAGCGGGCGGGCAATTGAGGTGCCAAGCAAGTATTCACCTTCATAGACCGTATTGGCGCGAAACATGGGAAATACAAAATCCCGCACAAATTCTTCACGCACATCATCAATGTAGATTTCTTTCACACCTGCTGCTTTAGCTTTTGCACGCGCGGGTTCGAGCTCTTCGCCTTGGCCCAAATCGGCGGTGAACGTGACGATTTCACATTGGTATTCATCTTGCAGCCATTTAAGAATAACTGAAGTATCAAGACCACCAGAATACGCTAAAACTACTTTATTAACTTTGCTCATTCGTTACACTTTTCCTAATAATAAATATTCCATCAATGCTTTTTGAACATGTAGCCTGTTTTCAGCTTCATCCCATACCACGCTATGCACGCCATCAATCACGTCTGCTGAAACCTCTTCACCGCGATGCGCCGGTAGACAATGCATAAACAGTGCTTCTTTTGCTGCAATACGCATCATGTCGCTATCCACCTGCCAATCAGCAAAATCTCGCTTGCGGGCTTCATTTTCAGCTTCAAATCCCATGCTGGTCCACACATCGGTGGTCACTAAGTCTGCATCCTTTGCTGCGTCCATCGGGTCTGCAAAGACTTCAAAATGGTCATGGCCATATAAATTGGCACGTTCAGGCTCCACCTCATAACCTGGCGGCGTTGAAACGTGTACATTAAAATCGAGCAACTCTGCCGCTTGCAACCAGGTGTTACACATATTGTTGCTGTCGCCAATCCACGCCACTGTTTTGCCTGTTATGGGGCCACGATGTTCAATAAAGGTAAAAATATCGGCAAGAATTTGGCAAGGATGATATTCATTGGTGAGGCCATTAATCACCGGAACGCGAGAGTTGGCAGCAAAGCGCTCAATAATCTCTTGCTCAAACGTTCGAATCATCACCAAGTCGCTCATGCGTGAAATGACTTGTGCCGCGTCTTCAACTGGCTCACCACGACCCAGCTGCGAATCACGTGTATTCAAATAAATTGCAGACCCACCAAGCTGATGCATACCTGCTTCAAACGAAAGTCGTGTTCTGGTACTGGCTTTTTCAAAAATCATCACCAGCGTGCGGTCCTGCAAAGGCCAATATTGCTGATAAGCTTTGAATTGCTGCTTAATGATTTTGGTTCGTGTGAATAAATGCTCTAACTCGTCACGATTAAGATCATTAAATTGTAGAAAATGTTTAATTGCCATATGGGTAAGTCGATTAATTTTATTAAAACCAGCGACTAGTTTA
>JAKPIR010000216.1 GCA_029549705.1 Pseudomonadota bacterium
AATTGAGGAACACTTGAATTTTGAGTGCAAAATCAATGGAATGCCAGGCTACGTGTCAAGTGGCCTTAGAAAAATCTCCATTTTGACGCCTCGAAGGCGGATGAAGCAAAAAACTGTTTGAGCCTAACCAATCATGCGGGCCGTAGGCCTGAACAGATGCTGAGGCGAGTTTTTTTTGCGCCGCCGTAGCGGCAGTCAAAATGGTTAGATTTTTCTACAGCCAAAGCCTTTTTGGTTACTTTTTGGGCACAAAAAGTGACAAAACCCCAGCCCAAGCACTGATTTTGCCTAAGCACATTTTTTCTTCAAAGAAGTCTACCATGAGATTTCTAAAGCCCAAAAAATGTGTACCCTTTCAAACTTTTTATCAAGAAAAAGTACAACAACGACCAATGCCAGGAAGAACGATGAAACCTGATTCTTCAATTTTAAGAGAAAATTATGAACATCTGGCAAAAAGACGGAGGTTAATAATTTAAACCCCAAGCATAGGATCTCCATCTAACCTGTTGTTATTCAATTGGTTAAAAACAATTGAATTGGAAAATTTTGGCTAAAGTCCAGCTTAGCCAAGTGTACAAACGTTTTTGCTTTCGGATATATTTGCACCAGCTGATAGAATCACTTCGCGCGTTTTGCATTGCACGCGCTGGAGGCTTAGTTTATAAAATTATAAGCTTAAAAATAACAATACACGCTATAAATAATTGATTATTAAGGCTTTTAAGTTTATTTTTAAATAAACCATGCTACAATTGCCAAAATATGTCTTTCTAAATGAAGGAGCGATTGCTAATATTTGTGTGTCTAAAAGAATAAAATTCCAGGTCACTCGAAATCGCCTCTAAACCACCTTAGTAACGATGAAATCGTGAACCTGTTCTTTCATCGTTACTTAAACGACCCTATTATGAAAAACACCTATACCTACTTATTGACCACGACCGCACTTGCGCTTTTTTTTAGCTTGAAAATTGCGGCGCAATCCCTAAGCATCAGCTTACAATCTGCAACAAATTCATGCAATAATTTTGACTGCGGAGGCACAATTGATTTGACTGTCAGTGGAGGCGTTCCACCATTTACATATGATTGGAGCAATGATGGCCCAGAGGACCCAGACAATGATACTCAAGATCTAACCAACCTTTGCAATGGGTATTATACCGTTACTGTTACCGATGCCACGGGTGTTTCCATTACCGCCTTCGCTGAAATTTCTACTTTTTTTACCTTTTCAGGTACGCTGAGCCCTAATGCTTGCTCCAATTCCTGCAGTGGCTTTATTCAACAAACCGTGCAGGGAGGTACCCCACCATATACTTATGATTGGAGCAATATTCCAGGCACTAACAATCCGTTGTTAAATTCAAACCTTTGTGCTGGATCCTATTGCCTGACGGTGACCGACGCTAATGGTTGTTCTGGCTCACACTGCTTTACAATTGGTGATGCTTTATCCCTCCAGGCCTCCACTTGTGTCACCAATGTGTCCTGTTTTGGCGCGAATAATGGAAGCATAGATTTAAGCGTGACCGGCGGTGTTGATCCTTATGTTTACTCCTGGTCAAATGGCACCACAACTCAGGATGTTTCCAATCTAATTGCAGGTACT
>JAKPIR010000240.1 GCA_029549705.1 Pseudomonadota bacterium
CACTTCGCGCCCAACGCGCAGCATTTCCTGCACAATTTCTTCCGTATGGTGCATCGCTTGCAAGGTTTGCGAGAGAATAACGGTATCAAACGACTGGTCTTCAAAACCAGATAAACCGTCCTCCAAGTCCATTTGAATCACATTTGAGCCATTTTGCATGCAGGCTAGCCAGTTGGCATCGTCTTTTTCAACGCCGTAGCCTTTGACTTCAAGGCTGCTGCGTAAATATTGTAATAACTCGCCATCTCCGCAGCCTAAATCTAATACTTTTGACCCAAATTTAACCCAATTTGCAATTATTGCAAAATCTTGACGAAATTCACTCACATAATTTGTATTATTTACATTATTTTGCATCATTGCCACCAATCTCAATGTTGCTTAAATAGGTTCGTAAAATGTTGTGGTAATGTGCATCCGGCATTAAAAATGCATCGTGGCCATGTGCAGCGGTGACTTCCGCGTAGCTCACGGTAAGTTCGTTATCCAGCAAAGCTTTAACGATTTCACGCGAGCGCGCCGGTGAAAATCGCCAGTCGCTGGTGAATGAAACCACTAAAAATTGCGCTTTTGCCTGCTTTAAAGCCGCGCTTAAGTCACCGTTAAAAGGTAACGCAGGGTCGTAATAATCTAACGCGCGCGTCATGCGTAAATAGGTGTTGGCATCAAATTCGCCAGCAAATTTATCGCCCTGATAGCGCAGGTACGATTCCATTTCAAACTCAGCATCAAAACTGTATTGAATGTTGCTCTTGAGTTTGCGACCAAACTTAGCACCCATCGCGTCATCACTCAAGTAGGTAATATGTCCCAGCATACGTGCAATGCGTAGGCCGCGGCGAGGTACAGTATTATGGGCATAATAGTCACCGCCGTGAAATTCTGGGTCGGTAATAATGGCTTGGCGGGCCACTTCGTTAAAAGCCATGTTTTGCGCGGTGAGATTGGGTGCTGAGGCAATCACCAGCGCATGTCTGACGCGGTTAGGAAAAGCTAGCGTCCATTGCAACGCTTGCATGCCGCCCAAGCTACCGCCGATAACCGCGGCTAGGGTTGGAATGCCTAAAAAATCGAGTAGCCGCGCTTGCGAATTGACCCAGTCTTCAACAGTGACAATGGGAAAAGTTGACCCCCAAGGTTTACCCGTGACCGGATTAACGCTTACCGACCCGGTGCTGCCGTGACAGCCGCCTAAGTTATTGACGCCAATGACAAAAAATTTATTGGTGTCCAGCGGCTTGTTGGGCCCTACAAGATTGTCCCACCAGCCTGGGTATTTATCATTTTCGCTATATTTTCCCGCCACATGATGCGTACCAGAAAGCGCATGACAAATGAGTACAGCGTTGGATTTATCGTGATTAAGCGTGCCGTAGGTTTCATAAGTTAAATCAAACGCGGGCAACACCGCACCACTTTTTAAAGTGAGTGGCGTATCAAAGTGTGCGCATTGGGCTACGACGATACCGACGGAATTATTTTCAAGCATGCTGTAATTATACTATGGGTTGGCAAAAACTAACGGGATTAAGCTCAACAAAGCCAAGACCAGGTTTTGGCGAAGACTGTTTGAAATGAAAGGTTTTTGCTAAATAAAAAACCTAGTTTTACAGGCATTTTTGACACCAACCTTTTTCGATGCTCTAGAAGCCTTGTAAATAAAGGCTCGCAGAGAATGATTTTTTTCTCGGCAACATAAAATGCAAAAAAACATCAAAATTATGTGGCCCAATGTTCGTTGATGATAAGCGGATTTTTGCCAATCGTGACGCGGTTATTACCACCGAAATCCTTGAATGTCTCAATCGAAACAAACCCAGCGTTCGACATTAAATCAGCGACTTTTTCTGCCTGATTGAATCCGTGCTCTAACATTAACCAACCTTGCGGCTGAAGATGCACAAGGCTATTGTCGATAATCATGCGAATATCATTGAGGCCATCTTCACCGGAAGTGAGCGCTGACTTAGGCTCAAAGCGCAGGTCGCCTTGGCTTAAATGTGCATCATTTTCTTCGATGTAGGGCGGGTTACTTACAATCACATCAAATCGCCGCTGACTAAGCTCATCGAACCAATGACTCAGTACAAATTGTACGTTGGTGATTTGCAAATTATCTGCATTTTTATTTGCAATATTCAATGCTGCATTTGAAATATCGACTGCGATAACGCGCGCTTGAGGCCGATGCTTGGCAATAGCCAGCGCGATGGCGCCGGTGCCTGTGCCAAGGTCTACAATTGTCTGGTTTGCGTTATTTTGAATTCGCGCTAAGGCTGTTTCCACCAAGGTTTCAGTATCAGGCCGGGGAATTAAAGTATCTGGCGTTACGAATAAATCTAAACCATAAAACTCGCGGCGACCTAAAATATAAGCGATTGGCTCGCCAGCGATACGACGTTGTAATAACGCTTCAAAATCCGCAAGTACCTTGTCGTCTACAACATCATGCTGATGGGCAATGAGCCAGGCGCGATTCACATGCAGTAGGTGTTGTAAAAGCAATTGGGCTTCTAATTTAGCCTCATCGGATTTAAGTTGTGAGACTGCAGTTTGCAGCATCGTATGAATAGATGGCTTAGGCGGCATATGTTGGGTGTTGCGCAAGCTGTCTTACAAACTTGCTTGGGCAGCGACTTTAGTTATCATCACCCAAACTTGCTAATAAGTCTGCCTGATGTTCGTTTGACAGTGCATTAATCAGTTCATCCATATCGCCCTCGGTAATAGCATCAATTTTATATAGCGTGAGGTTAATGCGATGGTCGGTAATGCGCCCTTGCGGATAGTTGTAGGTGCGAATGCGCTCGCTTCTGTCGCCAGAGCCAATGAGGTTGCGGCGTTCACTGGCGATTTTGCTATTTTGCTCATCCACTTGTTTGGCTTTAATGCGCGCTGCTAGCACCATCATGGCTTGTGCTTTATTACTGTGTTGACTGCGACCGTCCTGACATTCCACCACTATGCCAGTGGGTGCATGGGTAATGCGCACGGCAGAATCCGTTTTGTTGATGTGCTGCCCCCCTGCCCCGGATGCGCGAAAAGTATCGATGCGAATATCGGCAGGGTTAATGACGACATCGCTGACTTCATCGACCTCAGGCAGAATCGCCACAGTACATGCGCTGGTGTGAATGCGGCCTTGCGTTTCGGTGTCGGGTACACGTTGCACGCGGTGTCCGCCAGATTCAAATTTCATTTTTGAATACGCGCCATAACCTTCAATTTTGGCGATAATTTCTTTGTAACCACCCACTTCGCCTTCATTGGCTGATAACACTTCTACTTTCCACTTTTGTTTTTCAGCGTATCGTGAGTACATGCGGAATAAATCACCAGCAAATAAGCCCGATTCATCACCGCCTGTGCCCGCGCGAATTTCTAAGATGATATTTTTTTCATCATTGGGGTCCTTGGGCAATAGCAGCACTTGCAGGGTCTTTTCAACTTCTTCCAGTTTGGCTTTTCCAGCTGCAATTTCTTCTTGGGCAAACTCTTTCATGTCAGGGTCGCTCAGCATCGCCAGCGCTTCTTTGATGTCAGCCTCAGCCTGGGTAAACGCATGGTACTGCTCAACAATCGGCGTGATTTCTGCGTGTTCCTGCGTGAGTTTGCGATAGTTATCCATATTGTTGGTAACGCCCTCGCTACTCATCAGGCGGTTAATTTCTTCTAGGCGATCGCTCAAATTAGCGAGCTTGGTAATCATGGATGGTTTCATCGATTATTTCTTTTATATGGCTTGAGATTAAAGGTTAATTTGGTAAATTTGGCGCAAAGTCTGCTCCAGCCGTGTGTGTTCTTCGCCGTGCGATTGATTAAGGGCATGGCTGGGGGCATGTAGAAACTTGTTGGTGAGGGCGTTACTTAATATTTCAAGAGCCTTTTCAGGGCTTTCACCTTTCTGAATGAGTTTCAGCGCTTTGTCCAACTCTACCTGACGGGTATTTTCTGCCTGGTCACGCAAGGCCTTAATGGTTGGAATGCCATCACGTTTTTTAAGCCACTGCATAAAATGTTCAACACGTGAGGCAATAATGCGTTCAGCATCTGCAGCAGCTTGCTGGCGATTGCCTAAACCCTCTTGAACGACTTGCGCTAAATCGTCTACGGTGTATAAAAATACATCATCTAAATCTTTGACTTCAGATTCCACATCACGCGGCACACCGAGATCGACCATAAAAATAGGGCGATGACGACGCGCTTTTACTGCACGCTCAACCATGCCTAAACCCACAATGGGTAACTGGCTGGCTGTACAGGAAATAACGATGTCGTAGTCTGCAAAATGTGCGGGCAAGTCTTGCAGCAAAATAGCCTCGCCTCCAATTTTTTCAGCCAACGCCGCACCGCGCTCCAACGTGCGGTTGGCGATGGTCATTTGTTTTGGCTTTTGTGCAGCAAAGTGGTCAGCGCAAAGTTCAATCATCTCGCCAGCGCCGATGAACAGTACTTTTTGCTCGCTGATACTACCAAAAATGCGCTGCGCTAACTTAACGGCTGCAGCCGACATGGAAACAGAATTTGCGCCAATATCAGTATTGGTGCGCACTTCTTTAGCCACTTCAAAGGTACGTTGAAAAAGCTTGTGCAGCAACGTGCCAAGCGTGCCGGCCTCTTGCGCGATTTTGACGGATTGTTTGAATTGGCCCAAAATCTGCGGCTCGCCTAACACCATGCTATCTAAACCGGACGCGACACGGAAAGCATGCTTTACCGCTTCATCATTCGGCAGGGTATAAATATAGGGTTGAATCGCGTCTTTATCCAGTTTGTGGTATTGAGATAGCCAGTTGAGCGGTTTTTGTGGATTATCGGTACTGCAATAGAGTTCAGTTCGGTTGCAGGTGGATAAAATGGAAGCTTCAGCCGCATCATGCAGGGTGAGTTCACGCAATGCGCCTGCGAGACGGTCGCTATTAAAGGCAACGTGTTCTCGAATTTGAATGGGAGCGGTGGTGTGATTCACACCGATTACATAAAGCTGCATAAGGATGCTTGTGTCAATACAATTTCCGTCATTATACTGCGTTGCTCACAAAAAATATTTTCTAACATATAAACCAATATGCCGTGGCTTTATTTTTAGCGCATTGCCAAATAAAAACTTGCTTTAAAACAAACATCCCTGCGGCGTAATTTTGTTGTTTTGGCCAGTGTTTGGCAAAAAGTCTATTTTTTTGTTTGCGCTTTGCACGCGGTGTATGCAATCTTTTCACCATCATTGAGCGTGGTTTCGTCACCGTTAATTACGAGGGTAATTGCGCCACTACTGTAACGGCCAGCGCCGCCTGAAGATTTTGACAAGCTTACTTCGTGGTGCGTGTAAATTAGCCAAGCGTCATTGCCGTTGTTGAGCATGCGCACATGAAATTGTTTGTTGCCATCACAGACGTAGGTAACGGCGTCTTGTGGAGTGCGGGCACTTTCTTTTGAGCCAGTGCTAAATGGATTTAAGTTGATAGAACTGCAAGCAGTTAACATTATGGCTAAAGTGGTGACAAGTAAGAATGGTTTTATTTGAAAATGCATAGCGAAGTCCTAAAGGTTGAAATTTTTACGATTTTACTTGGAAACGTCATGTGAACGTAGTGATTCAACAGCACTGCCGCCTGCCCGCGTTAACCGGTCACGTACCGCTGTCCAGGCGAGGGTATTCGGCGGTAGCTCGATTAAAAGTTGGTTTACTTGTAGGGCATCTAATACATGAAGGCTGCGATAAAGTGCCTCAGCAACTTCTTCAGGCTTTTCTGAAAGCTGTATTACTTTGCATGTAGGAGTATCACCTGCACCAATCAACAGTGCAGCACAGGTTTGATTTATGTGCTGTATTGCCTCGCATGCGTGCATAAGGTCAGCCCGATGATTAAACAATGCCACTGGAGTACGTGGCGAATAATGCAAAAGGTGCTGTCCGGGAACTTTTGGAGTTTGCTTATCAAGGATGTTATGGCTGGTTTTATCAACAACTACCTGTGGTTTACCTGTAGCATGCGCAATTTGCTCTTCACTAATCATACCGGGGCGTAGCAGTTGCCAATTTCCATCTGCTGTGACGCTCACAATTGTGGACTCAATGCCAACCGTACAAGCACCACCATCTAGCACAGGTACGTGCACGCCTAACCCCGCTTCTACATGCGCGGCAGTCGTGGGGCTTAATTGAGTAAATAAATTAGCAGAAGGGGCGGCAACGCTTAACCCGCTTAATTCAAGCAATGCAAGTGTGGTGGGGTGGTTAGGCACACGCAAGGCAACCGTTGGCTCATTGCCGCGCAACACGCGCGACACATGGTCAAGTGCAGGTAACACTAAAGTCAGCGGGCCGGGCCAGAATGTCTTAGCAAGCTGCATTGCCGTTTCAGGAAACTCAGAGGCCCACGCATACACTTGATTGATATTGCCAATATGCACAATTAGCGGGTGATCAGCAGGCCGTTGCTTGGTAGTAAATATCTTTCGTAATGCACTATCATTGCTAGCATCTGCCGCCAAGCCGTATACGGTTTCTGTGGGTATCGCGACAACTTCGCCACTTTTTAATAATGCAGATGCCTGCGCTAAACTTACATGCATAATCCGTTAAACCATCGCTTAAATCATCATTTTACTACTTACTGCTTGTTTGCAATATTAAATCCCTTGATTTGCATAATATTTGCATGACTATCAGTTAAAATAACGCATCTTAATTAACTAAAGAATTTTTCATGAATCAAGTTGCAGTCAATCAAATTACAGTTGAAAACAACCCAACCCAAAGTCGCCTAGACACACTAGGTGTGAGTAAATGGCCGACATGGCAAAAAGAAGTGTCAACTTTTTCATGGACATTTCCAGAGCAAGAGATTGCTTACATTTTAGATGGTGAATGTGTGGTAACGACTTGCTGCGGTAATGTGGTAAGTTTTGGTAAAGGCGATTTAGTGACTTTTCCTGCTGGTACAAAAATCACTTGGGAAGTTAAACAGCCGCTACACAAGCATTACCAATTAGATGGCACTTTAATTGGCCGTATTTACCGGCGTATCAAAATCGCATTGAAACTTTAGGTTGGGCACAGCATGTTACTCATGATCGATAATTATGACTCTTTCACATACAACCTCGTACAGTATTTTGGCGAGCTTGGGCAAGACGTGCAAGTTTACCGTAACGATGAGATTGATTTAAAAAAAGTTGCAACATTAAAACCGCGCCACATAGTGATTTCACCCGGGCCATGTACGCCAAATGAGGCAGGGATTAGCGTGCCGCTCATCCATGAATTTGCAGGCAAAATTCCTCTGCTGGGTGTTTGCCTAGGGCATCAAAGTATCGGTCAGGCGTTTGGGGGAAAAATTATTCATGCCAAACAACTCATGCACGGTAAAACGTCACTCATTCATCACAAAAATATTGGTGTATTTAAAGGCTTGCCTAATCCTTACACAGCCACACGCTACCATTCTTTGGTGATTGAGCGTGAAACTATTCCTGATTGCTTAGAGATTACCGCATGGACCGATGATGGTGAGATTATGGGCGTGAAACATAAAACGCTTGCAGTAGAGGGCGTGCAATTTCACCCAGAATCTATCCTGACTGAATACGGCCATGAACTGCTAGATAATTTCTTAATAGCGTATTAGCTAGGGTTTTTGGATATGTTCAAACAAGCACTCAACCAGCTTCTTACGCGTGAAGATTTAAGTTTTGACACCATGCTGGCAGTCATGCAGCAAGTCATGAGTGGTGAACTTACGCCTGTACAAATTGCCGCATTTTTAGTGGCGTTGCGCATAAAAGGTGAAACGGTCGAAGAAATCTCTGCAGCGGCAACTGTGATGCGTAGTCTATCAACCAAGGTGGAGATTCAAGATAAAACATATCTGGTGGATACCTGTGGCACTGGAGGAGCAGGCATTAAGTTATTCAATGTTTCGACTTGTTCTGCATTTGTTGCCGCTGGTGCTGGTGTAAAAATAGCAAAACACGGCAATCGTGCGGCTTCATCTAAATTCGGCAGTATGGACGTATTAGAAGTGCTGGGTGTTAATATAAACGCCTCACCAGAAGGCGTGGCTAAGCACGTTGAAAAAACAGGTATAGGTTTTATGTTTGCTCGTAATTATCATAATGCGATGAAAAATGTTGCGTCGGTAAGGAGTGAATTAGGCGTACGCACAATTTTTAATCTGCTTGGCCCGCTCACCAACCCAGCGTCCGCCAAACGACAAGTGATGGGCGTTTTCGATAAACACTTAACAACTAAACTAGCGCATGTGTTGCAGCATTTAGGTGCTGAGCACGTACTGGTGGTACACGGTGAAGATGGCATGGATGAAATCTCATTTTCGGGTGACACGTTTGTGGCCGAATTGAAAAACGGCAAAATTCATGAATACACATTGAACCCAGCGCATTTTGGC
>JAKPIR010000249.1 GCA_029549705.1 Pseudomonadota bacterium
ATGGCGGTGATTGGCGAGCATGTAGTGCTTGGTGAAAATGTCATTATTGGCGCAGGTTGCGTGTTAGAAAATGATGTTACGATTGGCGATAACACATGCTTAGAACCCAATGTCACGATAAAACATCATTGCCAAGTGGGTAGGCATTGTCATATTTTTTCTGGTGCTGTGATAGGGTCTGATGGATTTGGCTACGCTGAAGAAGCAGGTATCTGGCTAAAAATTCCACAAGTGGGGCGTGTCATCATACAAGACCATGTGGATATTGGCGCGAACACAACGATTGACCGCGGTGCGTTAGATGACACGATCATTGAAGAAGGGGTGAAACTCGACAACCTTATTCAGATTGGGCATAACTGTGTGATAGGCGCGCATACTGTCATTGCCGGATGCACCGGTATTGCCGGGAGCGCGAAAATTGGTAGGCATTGCAAAATTGGTGGTGCTGCTATGATTTTAGGCCATTTGGAGATTGTTGATGGGGTGACAGTCTCACCCGGCAGTATGATTACGCGCTCTTTATTGCAGGCCGATACTTACACGGCACTCATGCCATTTCAAACACATAAAGAATGGTTGAATACTGCCGCGAAACTTCGTCATTTAGATTTACTCACAGATAAAATTAAACAGTTAGAAAAAGACTTAGCTCTGTTAAAATCTAGTTTGTAGATTTTTACTGGATTTAAGTTTTTTAAGTAGTCCAGTAATGCGCTTGAAGACTTTTAATGAATGTCTACGTGGTGTAGACGTTCACTTTGAACCGAGAATAATATGACCAATCCTATTGATACCAGCATGAATATCCACGAAATTCTTGACCACTTACCGCATCGCTACCCTTTTGTGTTGATTGATCGCGTGTTGTCATTAGAGCTCGGTAAAGAAATTGTCGCCATTAAAAATGTCACGATTAACGAGCCGTTTTTCCCCGGCCATTTTCCGTATCATCCTGTCATGCCGGGGGTTTTAATTGTTGAAGCCATGGCACAAGCTGCTGCAGTGCTGTCATTTAAAACCATGGATGCAAAGCCTAATGATGAGTCCGTCTATTATTTTGCTGGGATTGACAGTGCAAGATTTAAAAAACCAGTGTCGCCAGGTGACCAAATTGTCTTGAATGTTAAAATTGACCGTATTTTAAAAGGAATATGGAAGTACACAGGCGTTGCGTCTGTGGATGGCGAAGTTGTGGCTGAAGCGAGCATGATGTGTATTCTAAAGGCAATTGAAAAATAATATTAATCAATAAGATAAAAATTATAATTAAAGTAAAAAATTTAATGTCTGCCAAAATTCACGCTACTGCCATTATTGATAAAAACGCAGAATTAGACTCCAGCGTTGAGGTGGGGCCTTTTTCGATTATTGGGCCAAATGTTAAGATTGACGCAGGTACCCGCATAGCAGGGCATGTCACCATTAGCGACCACACCATTATTGGTAAAAACAATCAGATTTTTCAATATTCATCCTTAGGTGAAGCACCGCAAGATAAAAAATACAAGGGCGAACCTACCTTACTCGAAATTGGTGATAACAATACCATTCGTGAGTTTTGCACGTTTAATCGTGGCACGGTGCAAGATAAAGGCACGACAAAAATCGGCAATGACAATTGGATTATGGCCTACGTACACTTGGCGCATGATTGTGTAATCGGCAATCACACAATATTTGCGAACAACGCGTCACTGGCTGGCCATGTGGATGTACACGATTACGCCATTTTGGGTGGCTTTACCCTAATTCATCAGTTCTGCAAAATTGGTTCCCATGTCATTACCGCGGTCGGCTCTGTGGTATTTAAAGACATTCCGCCTTATGTTACTGCGGCAGGTTACGATGCAAAACCGCATGGCATCAATGCTGAAGGGCTCAAGCGGCGTGGTTATTCTCCTGAGGCCATTTTGGAAATCAAACGCGCCTACAAAACAGTGTATCGCAATGGGCTAACCTTAGAAGAAGCTAAGCTTGAACTTGCAGAAAAACAAAAAAACTGTCAAGAAATTGGCCTGTTACTCGACTTCTTAAATACATCTACTCGCGGCATCGTCCGCTAAAGTCATCGTCATGAAAATTGCAATTGTGGCAGGGGAAGCCTCTGGGGATTTGCTTGGCAGCCACCTGATGGCGGCACTCAAAAAACATCATCCTCACATTGAGTTTATTGGCATTGGCGGCCCGAAAATGATCCGTGAGGGTGCCAAAAGCCTATTTCCAATTGAGCGACTGTCCGTACGCGGATATGTGGAAGTCATCAAGCATTTACCCGGTCTGTTAA
>JAKPIR010000265.1 GCA_029549705.1 Pseudomonadota bacterium
GTCGCGCTTTATGTTTTTTGTCTGCGGCGGCTTGAGCGTTCTTTTTCCTTGCTGCTACTTTATAATATGGCGAGCGGCATTAACCCAGTATCTGTTTTTTTACTTTTAATTACATCGCGTTGCGTTTATTTAAAACGCTAACTTCAATGCGATAGCGAATTTCGCAAGGCATCGAATCGGTCAATGAATTTATAAGTTTAATTGACACGCGTAAGTATAGGCTACTACTCACATTTAAGCAAAGCATGAACACAATTAAAGCACAACAAACGCAAGAAAAAACGCAACAAGTCAGTGCGTTAGCCGCAGCTTTTTTAACAGTGGATGAAGCGAGCGAAGGGCAGCGCGTGGATAATTTTTTAACCAAAATGCTCAAAGGCGTGCCTAAAAGTCATGTATACCGTATTTTGCGTAGCGGTGAAGTGCGCGTAAATAAAAAACGTATCGATGCGGATTTTCGTTTAAGTTTGGGCGATGTGGTGCGCATACCGCCCACGCGCGCAACGCAAACTGCACCCGTAGAAACCGCGGCGCCAGCGGTTTCTAAACTGAATCACACCATTATTTATGAAGATGACGCGATGTTAGTCATTGATAAACCTGCGGGCTTTGCTGTGCACGGTGGAAGCGGGATTAGTCGTGGCGTTATCGAGCAGCTGCGTTTAGAGCGCCCCAAAGCCAAATTTCTGGAATTAGTCCATCGCTTGGACCGTGAAACTTCAGGCGTATTGATGGTAGCTAAAAAACGCAGCGCTTTGGTGGCGCTGCATGAGGCGATTCGCAACAATCAAACGGATAAACGCTACTTGGTGCTGGTGCAAGGCGAGTGGACTGCGCCTAAAAAACGTGTGGTACTTGATTTGCAACGCTATTTATTACCTAACGGCGAGCGGCGTGTGAACGTAGTCACCGATGCCAGCAAAGATAAATATGATGAACGACAAAGCTCTGAGACCTTATTCAGGTTACTGAAAAATTTTCATCATCCAAGTTTAGGCAATTTTAGTTTGCTGGAAGCGCAACTGGTCACCGGGCGCACACATCAATTACGTGTACAGTTAGCGCACTTGGGTTTTGTGATTGTAGGTGATGATAAATATGGTGATTTTGCACTGAATAAAACATTACAAAAACATGGTCTTAAACGCATGTTTTTGCATTCTGCAACCACTAAAATTCGCCATCCGCTAACGCAAGAGAAATTGGAACTCACAGCCACGTTGCCAACAGAATTAAATCAGTTTTTATTGAAACTGACCCCTACCGCCCCGATATAAAACAAAACATAGCAAATCGTCAAAAATGGCCTGTTTTGAATACAACCTTTTTCGATGCTCTGGAAGCCTTGTAAATAAAGGCTCGCAGAGGCGAAAATTTTTCACGGGTGATTTTTACGTGTCATTTTGCTGGCTGATTAATGTAATTTAGATATTTTTCATATAAAGGGAAAAGTTTTTGATGCCCAAACAATTTGATTTAATCGTGTGGGATTGGGACGGCACGTTGGCTGACTCCACCGGCATGATCACACATGCGATTTTAAAAGCGGCCGAGCAAGTGGGTTTGCCAGCCATTTCGGCGCGCGCGGCAAGTAATATTATTGGCTTGGGCTTGCGTGAGTCAATTCATGCTTTGTATGGCGACATTCCGGCCGAGCAGGCGCAAGCGCTTGCCAGCCAGTATTCGGCCAATTATTATGCAGGTGAGCATGAAATTCCTTTATTTGAAGGCGCGGCTGAAACGATTACCGCCTTGAATAAGCAAGGTTTTAAATTGGCGGTCGCCACGGGAAAAGGCAGAAGAGGGCTTAATTCGGCGCTTGAACATTGCGGACTAGGCAATTTTTTTCATGCTACGCGCACGGTGGATGAATGTTTTTCAAAACCGCATCCGCAAATGTTAGATGAGTTGATGGACCATTTAGTCGTGATGCCAGAACGCACCTTGATGATAGGCGACACCAGTTATGATTTACATATGGCGCAAAATGCCGGAGTGAGTGCAATAGGCGTGACTTACGGCGCACAAGCTGCCGAGCAATGGCAACATTTAAACCCGATTGCGCAATTTAATGATTTTTCGAGTTTGAGTGGTTGGTTATTAGAAAATGCTTAATCTACGATTTTTTGTGAAAAATTAACACCATGACAGAAGAGACCATCATTTTTAACAGTGAAGATTTGCAAAACGGCGCACAAGGCCTGCGATTTAATTTACCGCAGTTGGGTGAATTTGTCACAGGCTTTGTGGTGCGTTATCAAGATCAACCGTATGCTTATGTCAATCAATGTGCGCACGTGCCGGTAGAGCTCGATTGGAATCAAGGCGATTTTTTTACTGTGCAAAAAGATTATCTGATTTGTTCAACGCACGGCGCGCACTACCGGCCGGATAATGGTTTTTGTGTGATGGGGCCGTGTAAGGGCAAAAGTTTAAAACCAATCCCCGTGACCGAACTAAATGGACAAGTTATAATCAATATCGCTTCTATAAAATAATTTGGGGCTGTCCTAGATAACACATAAAATGTTATAAGGACGGCATGAGAAAGAGCAGATTAAATTCAGCTAAGCAGGCTAAGTTAATAGAGCATTTTGTTGCTGGTACG
>JAKPIR010000310.1 GCA_029549705.1 Pseudomonadota bacterium
GGGCTACTGCGCCAGCAGTGCCGTAGATGGCGTAGTAGCCCTCTTCGCTGAGCTGACCGGCAAGTCCAACATCCCGACCCGGCTGTGGATTTCCCCGCCGACCAAGATGGACGCCCACCAGCTCAGCGAAGAGGGCTACTACGCCATCTACGGCACTGCTGGCGCGCGCATGGAAATGCCCGGCTGCTCGCTGTGCATGGGCAATCAGGCGCGGGTGGCGGATAACGCTACGGTGGTCTCAACCTCGACCCGCAACTTCCCCAACCGTCTCGGCAAGGGCGCCAATGTGTACCTGAGCTCGGCGGAACTGGCGGCAGTCTGCGCGCTGCTCGGCAAGATCCCGACCTTCACCGAGTACATGAGCTACATGGGCGAGATCGGGGCCAAGGGCGCGGAAATCTACCGCTACTTGAACTTCAATCAGGTGGCCGAGTACCAGGCCGTCGCCGATACGGTGCAACTGGCGGCGTGATGAGTTGAAGTAACCCCCCTCTCCCGTCGTTAGCGGGAGAGGGGTGAGAGCGGTCATGATGTGGGATATTAACGGTACGTCACTGACCATCCAGTTTGAGCATTGGGTTCCAAACCGGGTTCTATATGACTTCGATGGGCCACAGATTTTCACGATTCAGCATGAACTGTGCGACTTTCTCACCTATGCCTTGCGACGCAGACGAGGGCATCACTCACTATCTGCTGGTTTCCACCAGTAATGACATGAGGGCTGCTCTGCAAAGGGGCATGCCGAACATGCGCGAAGCCTTGGCTCAGCCCTGGATCGCATCATAAAAATTAATTTAATTGATATTCAAAAAGGAAATAGAAATGTCACCAAGAGAACGTTTACAAACTGCTGTTGCACTTATCGAACAAATACAGCAACAGTTACAAAAACTGTATGCAATCGTCCCCGATCTGAGAAGCAACGACAGCATCGCGCAATCCATCAACCGCTGCCACGCCGTCTTTCAGCAAGCCGGCAATCAACTAGCCAGGCCTGCCTTGCGCATCGCAACTATCGGCACTACCAGTGCCGGTAAATCAACTTTAGTCAATGGTTTGATTGGTCGTCAGATTGCCCCCATGGATGCAAGCGAACTGTCTGCTGGTGTCCTTCATCTGGTGCATGCTCTAAATCGCCGTCTATGGATCAAGCCAGTTGAGGGCTATTGGGAGGGAATTGACCGAGCTGATCTTAGCGACAATGAAATGTATGAGCATGTGCGTGAGCGGGTTTTCAAAAAATACCATGAGGAAAAACAAAAACACACCATTTCGGTCCCTGAAATCCGTATTGAAGGCCCATTGTTGCCCGCAGCCTGGCCTGAGCTGCTGAATCTGCCTGAAAATGTGGGTATTGAAATTTACGACTTACCGGGGTTGAATTCAGTCGCTGATAAAACGAATCTGGCAGTCATTCAAAGTCATTTGAAGCAATGTTTTTCGCTGGTGGTCATGGATTATGGTCATACGGACACTTCCAATCGAGCTAATTTATTGAAGGAAATAGCAGAGGTTGTCAATGCACTAGGTGGGCGTACAGATACCCTCTTGTTTGCCTTAAACCGAGTTGACTTACGCAAACAAACCGATGATTCACTAAAAGATCGTTTAGAGGATTTTTCCAAGGCCATACAACAACAGCTTAAGTTATCCGAACTGCCTGAAATCGTTCCAATCAGTGGAATTTCTTTATTCCATGCTCAATGTGCCTGGGGCTGGAGTAAACCGGAGGGTGAACCGGTCACTGATTTCGAACAACAAAAAGCCTGTTTGCAAAGATTCATGAGCGATTGCAGCTCGTTTATTGCTGAACATCAAAAAGGTAATAGAGAAATCAAAAACTGGTTTCGCGATATTGATGATGCGGTAGAAGAAGGAAACGATATTCCAGATGAACTTCTGGCAACTGAGAAGCTAAGTTCATGGGTAAGTTGGAGTTGGAAGCATAGTGGTGGTGCTGACTTATGGGTAAAATTAGAGAAACGCATTGCCGCCCATTTTGCTGAAGTCGTCATAGCACCGATTTTGATTACACCATTCGCTGAGTTGAAGATAGTATTGAGTCATCTTAATGAATACGACAATACACAGCGATTAGAAAATAAAGCAGCGGTTGAACAAAAAAGGATTAAGCTGCAACAACAATTTGAGGATTTAAGAAATTTTTTGTCGCGCCAGAATGAAGAGTATCAATCTATAATCAACCAAGCAACGGTTGATCTTTCTGATGCTATGCGCATTGCCAACCCTGCGCATATCAATTGGGTGTTAAGATGTCTTTTTTCCTTATCTCCTGATGAAAGTGAGCCAGATGTCTTGAAAGGTTTTCGGGAGTTGGAAGGTGAAATTAAACAAGATTTGATTGATCAAGTATTGATTCCAGTCCGTGATTATTTCAAAAAAGGTGAACTCAGTTATGAGTTGAGTGAAAAATTGAAGACATTGACCCCCGAAACGCGCAAAGCTATTTGCCATGCTGCTGAGCGTTACCGAGAACGCGGTATGACCGGCGATGCTATCACGCAGGGTATCAACAAACAGGTGCGCCAAGCTGATAGTCAAGCAGTCCGTGAGCTGAATCGTATTAAAGATTCTGCTGTTGCTTTGTTTTCTGGGATACGCCAAGGATTTGCCGAACGGGCTTTATACCTATTGCAGTCACATCACACAGTTATTGAGGCACTACAACTCACCTTACGCAATCGAGGTGTAATGGCGATTGAAGACTATCTTAAAAAATCGTTACCTGATGAAGCTTCGGCCTTGTTAGCACATTACCAGCGGGATTTAGCAGAAATCCCGCTAGGTTCCTTATCAGATAGTATGTTTGATATTCCTATTGAGGGTGTTTCTAGCGAACGGATTACTGAACAAACAGGTACTCGAAATGTTGTAAATGAGGTAGGTTCGTGCTTTAAAAAAGATGAAGTCACACAAGAGCCTATTTATGACAATATTCCTTACGTCAAGTTAAATCTGCCAGGCATTGATCAGATGGCAGCTTGGTGGCAATCGGGGATTGATGTAGCTCGAAGTGGCCTTTGGAAAGCTTTTGGCGATTGGTTTGCACAGTCGGCTGATGAGCAGTACCGCTTGTTTTTAGGCTCAGCAAACACTGTTCACAAGCAATTAACGGATTTACTGGACTCGCGCTTAAAGCAAAATGAGGAGGATTACCAATTCAGATTGCAGAAACTGGATGAGTTAAGAAAACTGTGTGAATATGTTGAACACGATGCTCAAAAGTTGCGCCAGACATCCATCACTGGATCGATGTGAGGAGAAAATCATGACCAAAACCTATAATGATAACTGGTTTGAAACATTAGCATGTTGTGTGAATAATTTTTTAAAAACAACTCGACAGCAACGTCATGATTTTTGGAAAAAACTAGATGCTGATTGGGCGGAATTGGCTAATGATTTTGAAATTGAATTTGAAAAAGGAGTTCATAATACTCCCGAGTCTCCCCAAGAACTTATTGAGACTCTTGGTAAATTTATCAAAAACAACCGAACTTCTCTGATAAAAGAAATTCCAGCTACTGCTGAATCCAATCTTAAATATAAACTGATGTTTATACTGGCGGCTTTGGACTATACTAGCGTTTCTTTTACTAGCGTTTCTTTTACTATTTTATTTAAATATGCATGCGATTTACTATTGAAAACAGAGACTAAATTAGCAAGTAGAGTTAAAGCTTTTAGTTGTAAAATCGAACCTCTTTTGCGATTATTTAAGTCTAAATCTATTAAATCTATTTTTGTTTACACTGAATCAAAACTAATAAGCACTGGAGCATTATCGAGCTTACTATTACTAATTTTGTTTATTTATATTGAAAATGGCGAAAAAGATCATCTTTACGATGATCCTAAAGAATTCGCTGAAGAATTTAATAAACTAACAAATCAATTTACTAACGAACCACCAGATAAAGCTGATGAGCATCAAAAGAACGAACCCACATCTGCAAGCCAAGAAACTGCTGCTGGGTCGTCAGAAATTTCACCACTTACCGATGCTAGATCATCCCGGCCTCAACAGTTTGTTCCTTCACCTAAAACAAATGTTCCCGTTTCACTGATCCTAGTATTTTCTAGTGAACATCTGCCTGAATTGCAATCGCTTTCTACAAACAAAGATAAACTTGCGGGCAATATACCATTATTAAAGAAATACCAATGGTACTGGTTTGGCGCTACTCAAGATACTCAATCAGCATTAGCATTTGAAAGTCAAGAAAATGCTAATATGTGTTGGCTAAAAATAGATTTTAGTGTAGATGATAATCCTAATAAAAATCTCGGTGCATTAGAAATTACTGATTTATTTAATGCCATAGAGAAAAATACCGATAACATCCGTGATCTTGAAGCCGCCCAAGACTATTTTGATTTTGGAACATCGCGCATGGATCTGAAAGGCTACAAGAAAAAGTAAACTCTGAGGATCAATTATTATGAGCAATTGGCAAGTAACTTGTGATGCACAACGTGACCGCTTGGAAAAAGCCGAGGCCTTGGCCGACAAGTTGGAAAACTTATGCAGTAAAATGCAAAATCATATTACTGTTGACATTACAAATGGTTTGCGTGTTGAACGTGAGCGTTTGGAACGCCAACTTAACCGTTTGCGCGCCAAACGTTTTGAAGTCGCAGTAATCGGTTTGGAAAAAGCTGGAAAAAGTGCCCTTTTGAACGCCTGGCTGGGTCGGGAAATTTTACCATCTGAAGACCGGCGCTGTACC
>JAKPIR010000313.1 GCA_029549705.1 Pseudomonadota bacterium
GTGAACGTAAACGTATTGCTAGAGATTTGCACGATGATTTAGGCCAATACCTTAGCGCCATTAAAGCTCAGGTAGCGAGTTTGCTCGTGGGGCTAGATAGCACTACTGAAACACATCTGACCGCTAAATGCATTGCTGCAAGTGCAGATCATGCTTATGTTGCTACGCGAAATATGATGCATAGTTTGCGGCCAGTAGCATTAGACGAACTTGGCTTATCCGCAGCCCTAGAACATTTAGTCGATACTTGGCAATCCATCAATATTGAAGCGCAACGAGTGAACCCCGAAGCTAAAAGAACGGAATATATACTAGCAATTGAAGGGAGCATTGATGAACTAAATGACAGCACCAATATTGCAATATTTAGAATTATCCAAGAAGCGCTTACAAACTGTGCCAAACATGCACAGGCAAATACAATCCATATATCCATTTTCAAGTATCAACAGAATTTAAAGCTCAGCATTATTGATGATGGTATAGGTTTTGATACCAAACTACCCACCTTCGGCTTTGGCTTGCTTGGTATTCAAGAACGTGTTGACGCATTAAATGGGCAACTACAAATTATCAGCGGCCACAAATTAGGTTTAAAAATGTTAATTACTATAGAGGCATTAGTATGAATTCAACCGTTAAAGTGTATTTGGTCGATGACCATGCGGTAGTGCGTGAGGGCTATAAACATCTGTTAGAAAAAGCAAACATTAAAGTCGTCGCAGAAGCGATAAGTGGTGAAGAAGCATATTTAGATTACGCTAAAGTACAACCTGATGTTGTGATTATGGATTTATCGATGCCAGGCATGGGCGGCATTGAAACAATCAAGAAACTAATAACCAAAGACAAAAATGCCAAGATACTTGCTTTTAGCATGCACGACGATATTGTTTTTTGCTCAAGGGCAATGCAGGCAGGTGCGGTTGGCTATGTGACTAAATCAAGTGCGGCTGAAGTGTTAGTTGAAGCGGTTTTTACCATTGCCAACAACAAAAAATATATTAGCCATGATTTGGCACATAAAATCTCTGTTCAACATCTCAAACCAGAAAATGTTTTGCATACTTTAACCGCAAGAGAGTTTGAGGTTTTTAGACTGCTCGCCAACGGCTTACCCCTAGATGAAGTGGCTAATATACTGAACCTGAATTACAAAACAATTGCGAATATTCAAACCCGCTTACTGCACAAACTTCATGTTGAGAATCGCTCTCAACTCATTTTGGCGGCAGTCAGATTGAATATCTTAGATTCTTAATAAACACTCATAAAAAAGCGAGCCTATAAAATCTTTCCTAGGGGAACTGGCACGCCCAATCCATCTAGCGGGGTGGAATTGACCACTTCAATTGTACCCATCTCAATGGCTTCAGCTTTGTTTTCTGACTGCGCTGGGCTACTAGCTAAAGCAGATAATATAGCGATATATATTTTTGAATTAAAATTATTGGTGTGATGCATAATCTGCCCTTAGATTAAGGCCTAAATTTAAGGCGAAATAACGAATAGAGACGAACGATGCCGTAACACTTAAATGACAGATATGCCAAAAATTCACTTTTTAGTGTGGAAGAAACTCCCGCAATACTCAGTCACTAAGAAAAATTAAAAAGCGAGCCATTAGCTCGCTTTTTAATTTATTATGTGTAAAAAATACTTATACACACGTACAGGTTAATGCCACTAAAATCTATATTTAGCCGATAACAGTGCGCTCAACGGCACACCTGGAATTGCACCATTTTCATTACCGCCAGTTGCAGCATCTGTATAATTAAGATCAAACAAGTTATACACATTTAAGCGTACTTCATATTTTTTGGCTTCATAAAATGCAGTTGCATCAAAACGTGTGTAACCCGGCATCCAAGCACGCTCGCCAGACGTAATATAACGTTTACCAGTTGAAGACACACCGCCACCTAGGCCAAAGCCATTTGCAAACCGCTTGGTCAACCATAGGTTCGCACTATGTTTCGCCACCATAGGAACACGATTACCTTGTAATTGAACGTCGGGGTAGCCTGTCACTTTTTCTACTCCATCAGACTTCACAATCACTGAGTCTAAGTAAGTATAGGCGGAAATAATATCCCATCCATCTGCCGGGCGACCTGCAAGCGATAACTCTAAACCGTTTGTGCGCGTCTCTCCACCTTGTCTATTGTCGCCGCTTGGTTGATTAACAGTGAGCCTAGTATTGGTACGCTCTAAGCTAAATAATGCGGCTTGCGCAGACAAACCGCCATCCATCAGGTCTAACTTAGCCCCAACTTCATAATTCGTCGTACGCTCTGGCTCCAAATCTCGAGCAGTATAGCTGAGTGCGCCATCAATACCTGTTGGCTGATATGAGCGACTTACAGAAGTATAAACACTGGCGTAATCGGTAGGTTGATATACCACACCAACACGAGGGCTTATCGTATAGTCTGTGCGACTTATGTTTCTTCTAACATCCGTTTTAAGGCGCATATAATCTGTCGTATCTTGCTTAAATTGGTCATAACGCAAGCCAGCCAATACCTTCCATTGTGGATTTATGGTGACTAAATCCTGCGCATAAACACCAACTGTATTGGTATCGTGATTGGTGTTAGATACCGACAACAATTTTGTACCCGCAGGTAATGGCGTGTACCAACGTTTATTAAAGTTTGCAAGCGTAGGAGTAGTAGCAGTGCCATAAACAATAGGTGTCAATACTGGGTTGAGTTGGTTAACTGGGGTGGTGTCAGTATTTTTGTGTGATTGAAGTCACGGTTAAATTTCACGGTCTTTTTAAATTGCATCCGTGAAGCGTTCGCCAAACAAGATGGCGAATTGGGTTTTGGCAGCCCGCCAAGTAATAGGTGGCATCTTCCAACTTTTTGTAATGTTACGCAAGGCTAGGTAAATTAATTTAGTTGCCGCCTCATCGTTAGGGAAGTGCCCGCGATTCTTGATCACCTTGCGAACCTGCATATTCAGGCTTTCAATAGCATTGGTGGTATAAATAATCTTGCGCACCTCTAGCGGGTAAGCAAAGAATGGAATCACTTCCTGCCAGTGACGCCGCCATATCTGTGCAATCGGTGGGTATTTTATGCCCCAGTCGCTCGCGGCAAAGCTTTCCAGTGCGTCAGCAGCTTCTATTTCAGTTGTGGCGCGGTAAATCTTTTTAAGCTCAGCGGCAACCGCTTTGCGGTCTTTCCATCCCACGTAATCGAGGCTGTTGCGGATCATGTGTACGATACAGGTCTGAATTTGTGCTTGCGGAAATACAGCAGTAATTGCTTCAGGAAAGCCCTTCAATCCGTCCACTACCGCAATCAGGATATCGCCTATGCCACGGTTCTTTAACTCGGTCATGACGCGTAACCAGAATTTCGCACCTTCGGTCTGTTCAATCCACAGGCCGAGCACTTCTTTGGTGCCGTCTGGCTGTACG
>JAKPIR010000342.1 GCA_029549705.1 Pseudomonadota bacterium
CACTTCACCCACACCGTTGATGTTTTCCAATTTCTTTTTAATGACATTTTGTGCGTATAGATTTAATTGCTGCACCGTGCGGTCGCCATGCAGTGCCAGCCACATGATGGGCTGCGCATTGGTCTCCAGCTTTTGCACAACTGGCGGGTCCGCGTTATCGGGTAATCGGCGCAAGGTTTGGTTTACCTTTGACTGCACCTCGTTAAACGCCACATCAATATTTTTCTCTAAGGCAAAAGTAATGGTGACGTTTGAAAAACCAGGCGAAGAAGTAGATTGAATATGTTCAATGCCGGGTGTGGTGTTGACGGCTGATTCAATTAAATTGGTGACGCTGGTGTCCATAATTTCAGGGTTTGCGCCGCGCAAAGTGGTGCTGACTGAAATGACGGGTAACTCAACATTGGGCATGCGGTCAATGCCAATGCGGCCATAAGCAATCAGGCCAAACAGCACCAATAGACCTGAAATCATCCACGCAAGCACGTGGCGCTTAATCGATAGCTCTGGTAGCGTCACGTTAAATTTTTCCAGCTGTTGAGATTGTGGTAGGAACTTTAACAGGCGTCTTGTCAGTTAAATACGCAGCACCATCCACCGCCACTTTTGCGCCGGCTTCAAGGCCATCAGTCACTTCCACCATGCCAGACTTGCGTTCACCCGTTTGAATAATGCGTTGATGCGCAGTGTTATTTTCAATGACATACACCACTTCACCTGCTGGGCGCAGTACCACGCTTTGTTCTGGCACCATCAAAACACCATCTTTTTGGTTCAAGGTTAGCTCTGCATTGATGCTCGCACCTGCTTGCCAGCCAGGTGTGTAATCTACATCTGCAATCACATCTACCGAGCGATTATCCACCATGATGAGCGGTTTAATTTCTTTTACCACGGTATTCACGATGGTACCGGAAGTCGGCGTGCTCAATGTAATGGGCTGACCAGGCTTGATTTTGACCGCGATATTTTCAGGAAAAGGAATATGTGCGCGTAATTTCTGGTTGCCAATAATTTGCACAATCGGGTCGCCCGCCCGCACATATTCGCCAGAGTCCACGATTTTCTTTTCTACTTTGCCATCAGCAGGTGAAAAAATACGTGTTTTCGCGTTGTTGCTACTGGCGCTTGCCACGCGAATTTTAGCCGCTTGCAACTGCTGTTTTAGGGCGTTTTGCTGGGCTGAGGCATCATCCAGCGCATTTTTAGAAATAAAGTTTTTATCTACCAACGCTTGGTTGCGCGCCACGGTGCGCTCTTGATTGGCAAGTAACACTTCAATTCTGGCCACTTCGGCTTGTGCTTCTTGGCGTGCCAAGCCAGAATCGGTGGCATCCAGCAGGGCAATCAGCTGGCCTTTTTTAACGGTTTGACCAACGCTTACATCCACTTTAATGACACGTGCAGCAATTTCAGAAGTCACGGTGGGGTCCACCAATCCTTCTAAAGTGCCAACAGCCTCTTCAGTAATGGCAAGCGTCTGTGTTAGAACTTGCGACGTGGTGATGACGGGCGGGCTGCGCACGGGTTTTTCTTCGGCAGTTTTAGGTTTATTGCAAGAAGCGAGTATCGTTACTACAGCCAACAAGATAAACGTACGGTAGTTTTTCATTTTTTTTAACTTTGAGTGGGGTGATGCAATTTTAACCAATCAAAATAAGGGCCAGGGTCCGTTTTTCGATTAGGGGCAATATCAGAGTGCCCGACAATCGCCTGTATGGGGTAGATTTTCGTGAGCGCTGCAATTAATTCATTCAGTGTATTGTACTGCACGTTTTCAAACGGTTCAAAGTCAGAACCTTCTAATTCAATTCCGACCGAAAAATCGTTACAACGTTCCCGACCTTGCCAATTTGATATACCGGCGTGCCAAGCGCGCGCCAAACAAGACACAAACTGAATGAGGTGACCATCACGCCGAATCAAAAAATGTGCAGAAACTTTTTGCGTATAGATTTCAGCATAGTATGGGTGTTCATTCGGGTTTAGCTGGTTGGTAAATAGCTCGATAATGCCATTACTGCCATATTGCTGGGGTGGCAGGCTGATATTGTGAATGACAATCAGCGATATTTCATGGTTTGACCGCACATCAAAATTGGGGGAAGGGATATAAACCCCGCGATTTGCAAAACCTGCCTGGCTGATAGAAATGGCTGAAGATTCTTGAAAGTGCATAGTTGCGATAATTCTAGCAAACTCCTGTAAAATACGCGTGTTAATAACATAGCTAAAGGCAATCTATGGTTTTCGCGACATTATTTTTAATGCTCATTGTAATTCTAATCGCAGCAGAAGTGTTTACCAATGCACTTGAGCATTTAGGTGAAAAATTAGGCATTTCAGAAGGCGTAACGGGTTCGCTGTTTGCCGCCGTAGGTACCGCACTGCCAGAAACCATGGTGCCGCTATTGGCGTTATTGGCGGGTACATCTAGCGTTGCGGTTAATGAAGAAATTGGGGTTGGAGCTATTTTGGGTGCGCCACTCATGTTAGCGACACTGTCTATCTTTTTGATGGCGGCCTCGGTTTGGAAGCGACGTACGTCAATCGGCCATCTTCGCCCCGAAAAAACTGGCTTACTGCGCGATTTAAATTTTTTTATTGCCGCTTTTGCCTTTGCAACCTTGGCGATGTTTGTGCCGCATCAGCACATCGTGGTGCGCTACGCGCTCGGTTTTGGCATGGTGATGATTTATTTTGTGTATGTCATGCTGACTCTGCGCGCATCCAAAGATTTGGTTGAGGACGGCCACGCCACCGAAGCCGATAGCGATATGTTTTTATGCAAATTAGGCCTGCCGAACAATATGGCCGTTATCATTGTGCAACTGGTGCTGGGTTTGGCATTGCTGGTTGCAGGCGCCAAAGGCTTTATTCACGGCGTTGAAGAAGCCGCCACTATATTGGGTATTTCGGCTTTGCTATTATCATTATTGATTATCCCAATTGCCACAGAGTTACCTGAAAAAGTGAATAGCATTTTATGGATACGCAAAGGCAAAGATACGCTGGCGTTTGGTAATATTACTGGCGCGATGGTGTTTCAAGGCACTTTATTGCCAGCCATCGGTATTATGCTTACGCCTTGGGAGCCACGCAAAGAAGTGCTGGCAGGGGTCATTATTACCATGATTGCCGCCATTTGGTTACGGGTGATGGCAACACGTGAGGGCGGTTTGCGGGTTTGGCACATCGGCTTTAACGGGCTGCTTTACTTGACGTATCTGGCGATTGTTTTAGTGTAGTTGAGCGGTGTTATTCATTCGCTAAAATCATAGCATTTATAACGCAACCTTTTTTGATGCCCTGAGAGCCTTATAAACAAAGGCTATCAGGGCATAAATTTTTTCTCGGCGCTATTTTGCTTAAAATTTAAGCAGTTTTTAGCCTAAATTTTGATTTAAAAAGTTCGGGCTAAACCAGTTTACTCTTCAGCTTCTAATTCATCTTCCAGCGCTGTTTCGGCCTCTTTTGAAAGCCCCAATTTCACCAAACGGTAACGCAAGGTACGAAAGCTCACCCCCAGTAATTTTGCCGCTGCCGTTTTGTTTTGATTGGTTTTTTCGAGCGCCTGCAAAATAGCACGTTTTTCCACTTCTTCAAGATACTCGGGCAACTTCACGTCAGGTGAGATATTCGGGTTGGTCGAAGGCAATTTATGAAACTCATCACGTGGCACTTTTCTGCGCTCGATACGAACTTCTTCATGGTGCATCAAGTCATCAATGGTGATGGTTTGCCCATCACACATGGCCAGCGCACGTTCAAGCATATTTTCTAACTCACGCACGTTGCCCGGAAAAGCCAGGTTTGAAATGTAATCTTGCGTGGATTGTTCAATTTTTGGCGCATCAATACCCAGGTTTTTGCAAAGTTTTTCAAGCAATAAATTCGCCAATTGTGGAATATCCGCAGGCCGATCGCGCAACGCAGGCATTTTGAGCTGAATCACATTCAGGCGGTAATATAAATCTTGCCTGAATTGACCGGCTTCCATCATCTCGACCAAGTTTTTGTGTGTGGCGCTGATAATGCGCACATCTACGGCTTCTTCAGCGGTGCCGCCCACCATACGCACTTTCTTTTCCTGAATGGCGCGTAACAATTTCACTTGCATGGGCAATGGCAGATCTGCAACTTCATCTAAAAACAGTGTGCCGCCATTTGCTGCCTGAAACATGCCTTCTTTATCTTGGTTTGCGCCAGTAAATGCGCCTTTTTTATAACCAAAAAATTCGCTTTCCATCAAGTTTTCAGGAATCGCCCCGCAGTTCACCGCAATAAAAGCACCTTCAGCCCGCGCGCTGTTTTTATGAATGAGCTTAGCTGCAAGCTCTTTACCGCTCCCTGATTCACCACTGATGTATACAGGCGCCTGGCTACGTGAAAGTTTCGCAATCATGTGACGCACATGCGTCATGGGCTCAGAATCGCCAATCATTTCTAGCGTGTCAGAAGGTGCGTGGCTAATCTGTGGGGTGAGTTTGAGTGCAAATTCAATGACCGGACGCAGTTGTTTAAGTGAGAGCGGTTTGCTTAAATAATCAAACGCGCCGGCCTTGAGCGCAGCCACAGCGTTGTCAGCACTTGCATGCGCAGTAATTACCGCAACGGGCAAGCCGGCATGATATTCATTGATATATTGCACCAGTTCAAGCCCGGTGCCATCGCCCATTTGCATATCGGTTAGGCAGAGCGAGTAAGGGCGCTGCGAGAGTAATGCCTTTGCTTCTTCTAGACCGTTGGCGCTATAAGTGTCAATATCCATGCGCTCGAGTGTCATCATGAGCAGTTCACGAATATCAGATTCGTCATCAACAATGAGGCAAGTGTGTTTTTGAGTCATGCGCTATTATGCCTTGTTTTAAATAAAACTTAAAAATGAAAAGCGTTAACCTAAATACTAGTCAAATGGCACTTTTCAATTGAATTAAAAATAAACTGCCTTGCGGAACAGCCTGATATTTAAGTTGCGCACCGTTGGCCTCTGCCAGTTCGCGCGAAATATAAAGCCCCAAACCGTTACCTGATGCTTTGGTTGTAAAAAATGGCTCAAATAAGCGTGGTAAATCTTGTTCTGAAATACCACTGCCATCGTCAGTGATTTGAATATTAATGCCAGATTTACCGACGCCCACACAACCAAGAGATAAGCTACCCACCTGCTTTTGGCTGTGCTGCCAGCCATTTTTGCAAAGATTCCACAATATTTGCGTTAAATGGCGGCGGTCAAAAGTCACGTGATATTCACCAAGGGTTGGTTCCAGCAAAAAGTGCATGGTTGATATGTTTTCAATCGCGCAAAATTGGCTATAAAAATCCTTCAAAAATGTACCCAATTCGATGTCTACTTGATGGGTGCGATCGCGCCGATTGAGTTCGAGTACATCTTTAATAATTTGGTCGATACGCCCGATATTGTCTTCAACAATTTGCAACACACGGGTGGTTGAAGGCGAGTTTTCATCTTCTTGCAACAGTTGATTGGCATGGCTAATGGCGCTTAATGGGTTACGGATTTCATGCGCAATATTAGCGGTTAATCGCCCCAGTGCAGCCAACTTGGTTTGCTGTGTCTTGGCCTGCAAAAGACTCCAATCTTGAATAAAAATTACTGCACCCAAATCGCGCTGTTGGCTGATTGGCATGAATCGCAGTTTGAGTTCGCGGTTGCTAATGCTTACAATCGTCTCACTACTTGCGCCAATAATGTGCGCCCAATGGTGAAAAGCCGTAGCAATTTCTGGTGCATCTTGGTTAAGAGAAATGGCTTCTTTATTGTTGTTAGGTAAGCCAAGTAAAGATTCCGCTTGTAAATTATGGTGGCGAATATCCAAATCTTCATTGACCACAATAACGCCATCCTGCATTTCTTGGGTGATGAGTGCATTCACTTGCGCTAAGTTTTTTAGGTCAATACCGCGTGATGAAGCCAGCGCTTCACTTTGTTGCATACGTTTGGCTAAACTATACGCCAGCCAGGCCGTTGCAAAGCAGCTCAGGCACAGCATTACGGTTTGCGTATAGCTACTGTTAGATAAATCTTTTACAACAATTTGGTAGCTTTGTTCAACAAGTAGGCAAATGCTTGCAACCGCCGCATAAAACAAAGCTAAGCGACCGGGGCTTACCAGACTGGCGGTGACGATGCTAATGATAAGTAACAACCCCAAGCCGCTTTGCGCACCGCCTGCTGCATGCATAATGAGCGTAATGAACAAAATATCGACCAACACTTGCATAGGCAGTAGATATTGGTGCGTAGCAAATTTGAGTCTGCTGATAAAGAGCGAGATGAGGCTGAATATAAAATAACTAACCGATAAATTAAAAAATAATGGGTCTGTATCTTTATTCCAGCCAATTTCCTTACTCATTAATAGGTAAAGACCGATAAAAATAAGGCTTAGAACAAGTCTGAAAATATTGAGAATATTGACGGCACGGACTTGTAACGGCAGCTCATGTTGTTTTGCAACAGTTTGATTTAAATAAGAACTCAGACTAAATTTAGAAATGCTCATATTTTGGGAATGTGATTTTTGCTGCAATATATTTTGCCATCGACTAAAAAAGCCTCTGACCTTGGCAGATGTACTGCACAATGGGCGCACTGCACCATGTCTTCAACTTTTTCTGAAGTATGATTGCTTGCAGTTTCGTTTTGATTTTGAGTATCAGCTGCGCTGGATTTAGATGAACGGATATAGCGTTTCACCCAATAAAAAACGAGCCAAATCATCAGTCCTAAAAAAATCAGTCGCCACATGGGTTATACTTTGCTAGTTGAATTGGTATGATTGTAACTAAAGCGTCGCTTAGTGCAAAATATAAACCTGATATACTGCAATTGACGATGGATGTAAGGTAGTGAGACTTTGAAAATAATTGCAATAAGCATTAATCACCAACACTATGGCAACTCCAAAAGAACTTTCTGATTTCCTTACTGAGGTGGAGCGTCGCGCATTCAAGCAGACGGTTTATGCTGTGCGAGACGACCATGCCGCGCTGGATATCGTGCAAGATGCCATGATGAAGCTCGCAGAAAAGTATGGAGATAAACCTGTTGCTGAATTTCCAATGTTGTTTCAGCGCATTTTGCAAAACACCATGCGCGACTTTTGGCGCCGGCAAAAAGTGCGAAATTTATGGACCACTTTATTATCTTCATTTGGCAGTCACGATGATGGTGACGACCATGACCCACTCGAGACAATTGATGTTGAAGATGATAGTGATGAGCCCTCAGCAAGGCTTGAACGCAGTCAGACAATACGCCTACTTGAACGAGCAATAGAAAAGCTACCAACGCGTCAACGCGAAGCCTTTGTACTGCGTTACTGGGAAGAGATGGATGTTGCCGAAACAGCAGCAATTATGGGCTGTTCGGACGGAAGCGTTAAAACACACTGTTCGCGAGCAGTGCATGCGCTGGCAATTGAATTAAAAAAACAAGGATTAGAAAATATCGGCCTATCAGGCTTAATGTTAAGTAGCGATAGCCCAAAAGGCTAGGAGTATACGATGAGTGAAATTAAACAAAAAATAAATGACGAGGGTGTGGTGCCTGTAACAGCGCAAGATGAAGCACTAGCGCAATTGGCTGCAGGGCTGTTAAAAGACAACGCCAATCACCTAAATGCAATGACTTTGCAAAAGCTCACTACAGCGAGAAGCGCTGCGGTAAGCTACCTTGCATCTAACCAAACAGTTGGTGTAAATCATAGTGGCGGCGTACTTTCACTATTTGGACCAACTTTTGGTGCGTTTGTAGAACAACATAAAATGTTGGCCGCAACGATGGTGATGAGTGTGTTGTTACTGACATTTTTTGCGGTACAGCAGTTAAGTGATAAAAATAATACTGGAGTCAATTCATTGGAGCGTAGCGATGCATTTTTGCTTGCTTCAGAATTACCACCAGAAGCATTTGCCGACAAGGGGTTTGATACATGGTTAGTTTCAAAAAAAGATTCAAATACTTAATATTATTAATCTTGCTCGTGGGTGGGCAGGCATTGGCCGATGAAAGTACAGTGTCTTGGGCTGAGTTGAATGACACGCAAAAGCAAGTATTAAATCCACTTGCATCAGAATGGGACACACTTCGTCCATGGCAACGTGAGAAAATGCTGGATATCGCACGTGACTACCCGAAAATGGATGCTGCAAGACAGGCTTTGGTACAAAAGCGCCTCGGAAATTGGAGCCGTATGACACCCTATGAGCGTGAAAATGCAAGAAAGAGCCACCAGCAATTTCAATCACTGTCAGCTGATAAAAAAAATGAATTACGAAAAAAATGGGTGGAATATCAAAAATTACCTGAGTCAGAGCGCGCTCGTTTAAGAGCAGAGTCACCTGAGGTCTATAAAGATGCTGATTTAAATTAAATAAATTAGTTAGATGTTTGAAACATAATGCATGAAAGTTCACCTAAGTCTTTTACGAAACAAGCCCCAAGCCTATTAAAACTTGGGGCTTGTTTCGTTTATGACTCACTGGTTGTGGCGGCTATTTTATTTGTCAGTGCCTTTGTATTTTTATGGTTATTTGGTGAAGCCACGCATGGGTTGAAACGGTATTTGTTTCAATTCTATTTATGGGCTACGGTTGGGGTGTATTTCATTTGGTGCTGGTATAAAAAGGGCCAAACATTAGCCATGAAGACGTGGCGATTAAAATTATTGAATCAACATGCGCAGTTGCTATCGCCTCAGTTGGCAGCATTGCGCTATGTACTAGCTACTCTGAGTTTACTTTTTTTAGGGCTAGGTTTTTTGTGGGCGGTAATGGACAATGAGCACCTATATTGGCACGACCGCTACTTGAGAAATAAGCTGGTAAGCCTCAAATAAAGTGGTGAGATGGACTCGTTAAAAAATCATCTGCGCTCAACAAAATAGAGCATGGTGAGACCTGCTAACAGAAATAACACGGTGGGCATCATTGCACTAAATAACGGTGGCCAATCATTGAGTAAACCTAAGTGGGCAGAAACGCGATTTAATACTTGATACGCAACCCCTAGCATAATGCCTAAGAAAATTTTGTTAGCGGCGCCACTGGCACGTTGTTGCACAAAGCCAAACGGAAGCGCGAGCAAGACCATGACAATACATGCCAGCGGGTAAATCATCTTGGCCCACAGTGCCACTTCATAACGGGTTGTCTTTTGTTTATTCACGCTTAAATGTCGAATATATGAATACAAATTTAGGGCGGACATTTTTTCTGGCATGATGAGTAGCACATTCAAAAGTTCTGGACGGATGAGCGACTGCCAGTTGACTTCGGTATATTGACGCACTTCAACAGCGTTGGCACTGAAATTGGTTTCTGATACATCCGATAACAGCCATTTTCCGTGAGAATATTCAGCACGCTTGGCATTGCGTGTTCTGACGAGTTTGGCCTGATCGTCAAACTCATAGATGTGGAGATTAAGTAGGCTGGTGTCGGGTAACACTTCTTCAGCGTTGATGAAGTTATTGCCATCTTTTACCCATAGGCCCGAGCGAAACTCTTGCGCAACCACTGAGTCAGTTGCCTTGATTCTCATGCGTTGAGCCATTTTTTCACTGATGGGGGTAATCATTTCACCAATCAAAAAAGTAATTAAAGTAAAAACTAAACTGATTTTTAACAACATGACGGCAATGTTAAAGATGGAAAGCCCGCTCACTCTTAGAATAATCAATTCTGAGTAACGTGAAAGCAGGCCTAACGTCAGCATGGTGCCAACCAGCACAGCGACTGGGATCACTTCGTAAACGTGACCTGGTGCGCTAAGGAGCACAAACAATAACACCTGCGCCAAGCCATAATTACCTTTTCCTAGTGCATCTAATTCCTGAATCAGATCAAAAAATGAAAACATGGCAATCAGCGCCAGCATCACAAGCAGGATGTTGCCTACAATTTCTTTGAGTAAGTAATGGTGAATGATTTTCATGCGTTTTGGTTAAGTGCGTTTAAGGTTGCCCCAAGCCCTGATGATAAATGTAGGTAGTAAGGTGAGTTGTTGCATGCGACGATAGACCATGTAAATTGCAACTGACCCGAAAATAAAGTGGATTGGCCATAAGCCTACAATGCCGCTAATCTTGTCCTGTGCAATCCATGCCTGAATAATACTTAATAAGTTAATGTACAAAATATAGATAATAATGGCGAGCGCGAAGTTAGCCGAGCGCCCTGCGCGGGGGTCAACAGCGCTTAATGGAATGGCCAAAATTGCAAGGATGAGTGCGGCAATGGGCATGGATAAGCGCCATTGCAGTTCAGCAATATTGGCGTTGTTGGCGTTTTTTAAGAGGTCAAAGCTTGAAATGGACTGAGTGGTTGGAGCTTCACGCTGTGCCTCTACTGCTTCAACGCGAATGGCGTATTTTTCGAATTCCGTCGTTGAATATTCAGCCGTGCCGCGTACACCTTGATAACGTCTGCCATTTTGCATGACCAGAAAATTGTCGCCATTTGTTTCAACATGACGACTCCCTTTTGCCGCGACGATGATGCCTAGTTTTTCATGCTGTTTTGATTGAACGAAGATATTTTTAACAACATTGCCCAGTTCGTCAAAACTTTCTACAAAAAATACACGGTCCGCATGGGACGATTCTTTAAAAACCCCGGGGTTGATTGTAGATAAATCGTCACGACTTTCAAGCTGAACACGATAATCTTCAACCTTATTGATGGCCCAGGGGGTAACGAAAAAACTCAGTAAAGAGATGATGATGACAATGGGAGCTGTAAAACTGAGAATCGGGCGAATTAAACTGTTGGTACTTAAGCCCGCGCTAAACCAAATGACCATTTCAGAGTCTCTGTACCAGCGCGACAGCGTTAACAGGATGGCTAAAAATAAGCTTAAAGACAGCAACATGGGTAAAAAGCGAATCATGTTGAAGCCCAGCATGGTGGTAATTGCGTCATTTGGGATAATGCCCTTTGCGGCGTGGCGAATTAAAAAGCCCGCACGCTGTGCAATGACAATGCCGGTTAATATGAGAAAAGCACCAGCAGCACTTGCACTTAACTCTTGTATGAGAGAACGCTTAAAAAGCATATTGATTGGCGGTTTAATTGATGATGAAAGTCAGTATATGCGCGGTAAGTTTATTTACAACTTTGAAATGCGTGTAAAACACGCGATAATTTAACTTAAATCAAATCACTAGGATTGTAAACCATGAAATTTAGCATAAAAAACGGCAGTGCGGCGAAAGAGCTTCATGATTGTGTCATTTTAGGCGTATACGAATCTCAGGAATTATCTGCTGCTGCACAGCAAGTAGATTCCGTGTCCGAGGGTTTTTTGACAAAAATATTAAAGCGTGGCGATTTCGATGGCAAATTAGAAACTACCTTAATATTGCACGACGTTGCAAATGTCGCAAGTGCGCGTGTGATGCTGGTGGGCTTGGGTAAAGCCACAGCGTTCACAGAAAAGCACTATTGTAAGGCTGTGCGTGCTTCGTTAAAAGCATTGGTAAAAAGTGGTGCTAAAAATGCCGTCACATTTTTAGCAGAATTAACAGTAAAAAAATTAGCCACAGAGCGCAGAGTGGCGTTGCTGGTTGAAGCAACCTTAGATGCACATTACAAATTTGATGCAATCAAAAGAAAAAAAGAAAAAGCAGACACGAAAAATAATCTGCTTGGCATCGATATCAGCGTGGCATCTGCAAATGAAATCACTGAGGCAAATGCCGGGTTAGCCCATGGTGAGGCTGTGGCCTCAGGGGTGAGTCTGGCAAAAGATTTAGGTAATTTGCCACCGAATGTTTGTAATCCAACCTATTTGGCAGAACAGGCGCTGGCATTGGGGCAGCATTATGGCTTTAAGGTGGAGGTGTTAGAGCGTGAAGCGCTTGAACAATTGGGTATGGGTTCCTTTTTAGGCGTGTCGCAAGGCAGTGAAACGCCGCCAAAATTTATCATCATGCAGCACCTTAAGGGTAAAGTGGGCGAAAAACCAGTCGTGCTGGTAGGTAAGGGAATAACGTTTGATACTGGCGGTATTTCATTGAAGCCTGGTGCTGAAATGGATGAGATGAAATATGATATGTGCGGCGCCGCAAGCGTATTAGGCACTTTTAAAACAATCGCTGAGCTGGATTTGAAATTAAACGTGATTGGGCTAATTCCAACCTGTGAAAATATGCCTGATGGTCGTGCAACCCGTCCGGGTGATGTACTAACGAGCATGTCAGGTTTAACCATTGAAGTGCTGAATACGGATGCGGAAGGCCGCCTGATATTGTGTGATGCACTCACTTATGCTGAACGTTTTGAGCCTAGTGCGGTGGTAGATATTGCAACGCTTACGGGTGCCTGCGTGATTGCACTTGGTCACCATGCGACAGGCTTATTTAGTAATCAGGATGCACTGGCGCATGAATTGTTGCGTGCGGGTGAAGTGGCGCTAGACCGTGCTTGGCACATGCCAATGTGGGAAGAATATCATCCGCTATTAGAAAGTAACTTTGCAGATTTAGCCAATATCGGCGGGCGGGCGGCCGGGAGCATTACTGCGGCTTGTTTCTTATCGCGCTTTGCTGAAAAATATCATTGGGCGCATTTGGACATTGCCGGAACTGCTTGGAAATCAGGCAAAGAAAAAGGCGGTACAGGTCGTCCGGTGCCACTTTTAACAGCATTTTTAGTGAATCGTGCAAATCAATAACTTTTTGGCTGATTGGGCAATATGACGCGCGTAGAGTTCTATTTTAACGTGGCCGATAAGTTAGCAAAATCGGCAGCGCTTTGTGAAAAAGCCGTTAATAAAGGTCGGCAACTCACTTTATTGACGCAAGATGAACAGATGAATACCGCGCTTCAACAGTATTTATGGCAACACTCTGCAACGAGTTTTCTTGCAAATGCAAAAGCAACTGAAGCACATAGTGCTTTTTCAGCCATAGTGCTTGATTGTTCTGGCGAAAATTTGCAACAGGACGATGTTTTAATTAATTTACAGGGGCAGCAACCACCCTTTTTTAGCCGTTTTAGGCATTTGGTTGAAATAGTGTGTAAAGACGAAGAAGATAGACTTTCTGCACGGCAGCGCTTTAAGTTTTATAAAGATCGTGGCTATGCGATTAAAGCAACGGATGAAATAACGGGTGAAGTAAAGGACTGGAAATGAAAGAAGATGATATTCCTGTATTAACTGAGATTGCGGGTGTAGAAAAATCTGCGGCGAAGTCGATTCCATTATCTCCTAATTTAATTGCAGAAATTATTGCGCAAATCAGACCGCACTTAGAAGATGAGATTGAAAAATCGGTCATCCCAAAACTCAGAAAAAAATTGCAGGAAGATATTCTGGAAAACCTGCATAATGAGTCAGCCAATATTCAAAAAGCCAATCAGGCCTATCTGGCGAGTGCATTGAGCCAACAATTTGAGCAGCAATTAGCTCGCCTAGACAAGCAGTTTGAAGCGATTCAAATGCAAAAAGAAAGTGAATTAAAGTCTTTTGTGACCAATGAGTTAGCCAATGCCCAGCGTGCAAGCCACGACTTTTTATCTGAAACGATTTACACCGAGCTAGAGCAAACGCAGCAAACACTTGCCGCGCACATTAAACAAACGGTGAACCAGGAGCTAAGTCAGGCGGTTACAAACGCTGAGCAATCATTATTGACGAATACTGCAAATTTTGTGGATAAAACCAAAGCCGATTTGGCAACAGAAT